>CAYRLV010000356.1:0-4290 GCA_964425155.1 uncultured Ornithinicoccus sp.
GGGGGGAGTCGTCGCCACTCCCTCAGCACGCACCTATGCCAAGTGGTTCAAGCAGGGGCTGCCGGCCGCCGGCGTGGTCGCCGCGCTGTTGATCTGGCGCGGCGTGCGCGACGCGCAGACCGATGGGGGTCTGGTCTTCTACCTGATCCTCATCGGTGCCGTGCTGCTGCTCTGCGTCGGCGGGATGGTGAGTTACCTCAAGGGCGCCCGGGTGACGGTCACCGCCACGGAGATCGACGCGGTCGGCTTCCTGTGGCGGCACCGGCACATTCCGCTCTCCGACGTGGGTGTCGTCGTGGAGGTCGCCGGGTTCGAGCAGGCCTCGACGCTTCGCCCGGCCACGCCGCTGCTCGTCGTGCTGGGCCGGGACGGCACACGCCTGCTCCGGCTCAACGGCTCGGTCTGGGACACCGACGACCTGCACCGGATCGCGCTGGCGACCGGCGCCCCGATCGAGGGCGTGGGCACCGTCACGCCGAAGGAGCTCGCGGCGCGCCACCCCCAGTCGGTCACGGTCTTCGAGCGCCATCCTTGGGCCATGGGCACCCTGCTCGCCGTCGTGATCGTCATCGTGATCGTCGCCGCGGTGCTCCTGTATGCCGCGTCGTCCGGCTCGCTGTAGCCGGACTCAGCCTCCGGTCACCGCGTCCGCGGGGAGCGAGTCCTCCGCCGCTTCCTCCGACCTCGTGCCCTCCTGACGGCGGCGCCGACGCACGACCGCGCGCCAGACGGCGATGATGACGCTCGAGTAGAGAGCCCCGACCAGCAGGTCGACGACGTAGTGCTCCCCGCAGTAGACGAGCGTCGTGCCCATCGCGAGCGGGTAGAGGGCCAGCAGCACCTTGCGCCACCACGGCGCGCCGAGCATGAAGAACAGGGCCACCATGGTGGCGAATCCCATGTGCAGCGAAGGCATCGCGGCGACCGGGTTGACCAGCGCCTGCCCGTCGTGGAACACGCGTTCCGCGACGCCGAGACCGAGTTGCCCCCAGCCGAGGCCGGTGATCCGGTGGACCGGCTCGGCGAGGGCTCCCTGCTCGTAGGCCATCCACGGCGGCGCCATCGGATAGACCATGTAGGTGACGATCCCGACGACCGCGAGCGGCACGATGACCGCCACCCACTGGCGGAACCGACGGCGGTTGGTGATCCACAGCACCATGGCGATCAGGGGGGTCGCGATGAAGTGGCTGATGTAGACGAGGAGGGCGGCCCCGTCATACCAGTGCGACTGCCCGGCGACGTAGAGGTGCTGCTGCATCCAGGCGTTGGGCAGCACGCCGCCGAACAGTGTGGTGTCGAAGGTGATCGGTGCCTGCACGTGCAGCGGGAAGCCCAGCGCGTTGTGCGACCCCTCCACCATCACGCCACCGGGGTAGTGACCGAGCAGCCCGTAGGAGTAGTCGTAGGCGAACATGACCAGGGTGAACGGCAGCCAGTCCAGGATCATCCAGACCCAGGCGCGCCAGCCCTTGCCGAGGACCACGATGGTCAGGCCGAGGAAGATCCACAGCGTGATGCCGCCGCGGTCGAGTGGGACCCCCTGGGTGGCGACGAAGACCACGATGGCGGCGAGGTAGAGACCCCCGAGGACCCACCGGGTGGCACGCCAGAACCGGCGACGGTCGCCCGTCACCTCCGTCGATGTCCGCTCCTCCCGCGCTGCCTGCAGCACCCCTGAACGATAGGTCACCTCGCCGCTCGCCGCCGCCCGGACGCAGACATCGGTCGGCACCGCCGGCTCAGCCCGGCGGCCCCGCAACGCCCGGACCCCGGGGCTCTGGTGGAACCATGACAGCCGATGGCCCGTCTCTCGAAGAGGCGATGGCACCGACGTGATGGAGGAACGATGAGTCAGCCCACCGGCGACGGACACCAGGGCCTGGACCCCGAGGACGAGCAGACCAGCCGGACCCGACCCGCCCAGTCCGGCGACGACTACCGGCCGTCCGGCGGGCAGGCCTACCAGCCGCCGGAGAGCATGTCGTCCTCCGGCGGCCAGCAGGACTACCGGCCGCAGGACGCGGCGCAGTCCTCCGCCCCGCACACCAGCGGCTCACCGCAGCCGCCGCAGTCCTACGACGCCGCGCCCGGCGGTCAGCAGCCGTCCGGCCCCTCGTCGTCCGGTCAGCAGCAGGCCTACGGGCAGGGTTACGGTCAGGGCTACGGGCAAGCGTACGGACAGGGTTACGGGCAGGGTGCCGACCAACAGGGGGGCCGCCCGTTCGGTGGCCAGCAGGCACCGGACCAGGGATACGGGCCGCTCTCCGGGCAGCAGGGTTTCGGACAGCAGTCGGCACCCGGGTCCCCGAGCAGCCCGCAGGGCTTCGGCCAGCCGGGGGCGGGTTACGGCCCCCAGCCCGGCGCGCCGTCGACCGCGGCGAAGGACTCGGGGCCGGGCGCGTTCGCCGTGTTCACCGATGTCACCTTCCGCAAGACGCTGACCCCGTCGCTCTCGACCTTGGCGTTCGCGATCATCGTCGGCTGGGCGGTCTTCGGCTTCGTCAGCCGCCTGGTGGACATCATCCAGGCGATGGGCGACTCGACGACCAGCTACGGCGGCGAGACGATCGCCGTGCCCGGAAGCCTCGGGGCCCTGGAGGGGACCCTCGAGATCCTCGTCGCGGTGCTGTGGCTGTTGCTCGTCGTGGCCGTGGCCCGGCTGGCCCTCGAGCTGTGTCGCCATGTCGCGCAGCTGGCCCGGCGCAACGGGGAGGACTGAGTCCGGACCCCTCTGGTCTCCGTCCGGTGGCACCGCCGGGCAGAGATCTCGACTGGAGTGCACACCCGCCCCGCGATGAGGCAACCTTGAGGAGTGAGCTCCCTCCTGGCCCACCTGGCGCGCCGGGCCTCCGACCGTGAGTCCCGGGGGTTGACCCGTCGCTTGGTCGTGCAGCCGACGAGTCGTGCGCTGGACCTGGCCGGCAACGACTATCTGGGGCTGCTGCACCACCCCCACGTCGTGTCCGGGGCGGTCGCGGCGATCGAGGACTTCGGCACGGGTGCGGGGGCGCCCCGGCTGCTCACGGGCAACCTGTCGATCCACGCGGAGCTCGAGGAGGCGCTCGCCGACCACGTCGACGTCGAGGCGGCCCTGGTCTTCTCGACCGGGTACCAGGCCAACCTGGGGGTGATCACCGCGTTGGGCGACCGGCAGACCACGGTGATCTCCGACGCCCACAACCACGCTTCCGTGGTCGACGGGACCCGCCTGGCCCACGGTCCGGTGAAGGTCTTCCCGCACGGTGACGTCGACGCCGTGGACCGCCTGCTGCGCGACCGGGAGACCCCCCGCGCGCTGGTGCTGGTCGAGTCGATCGGCAGCACGCTGGGCGACGCCGCGCCGCTCGAGGAGCTGGTCGAGCTGACGTCCCGCCACGACGCGATCCTGCTGGTCGACGAGGCCCACGCCCTCGGCGTGCTGGGCCCGATGGGCGGCGGCCTGCTGCGTCAGCTCGGTCTGGCCGGCCTCGAGCACGTGGTCGTGACGGTCAGCCTGTCGAAGGCGCTCGCCTCCCAGGGCGGTGCGGTGCTCGGGACCCGCGCGCTGCGGGACGACCTGGTCAACACCGCCCGCCCGTTCCTGTTCGACACCGGCCTGGCGCCCGCCAGTGCCGGCGCGGCGCTGGCGGCGCTGGACGTGCTCGACGAGGAACCGACGCTGCCGGAGCGCGCCCTGGCCCACATGGCCCGGCTCGCCGAGGCGTGCGCGATCCCGACCCCGGCCGCAGCCGTGGCGTCGGTGCCGATGCCCGGCCCGAAGGAGGCGGTGATGGCGGCGGACATCTGCGCCGCCCACGGAGTCCGGGTCGGCTGCCTCCGCCCGCCCTCCACGTCCGACGGGTCCTCCCGGCTGCGGATCACGGCGCACGCGCAGCACGGCGAGGCCGACGTGTCCCACGCGGCCACGGTGCTCTCCGAGGCGACCCACCGGCGGTGACCCCCGGCTCAGGGCGGGAGGGGGTCGAGGGTTCAATGGGCGCATGACGGCACCGACGCCATACCGGATCTCCTTCGTCTGCACCGGCAACATCTGCCGGTCACCGATGGGCGAGGTGGTGCTGCGCCGGCTGCTGGAGGACGCCGGGCTGGCCGCGGCGGTGGACCTCGACTCGGCCGGCCTGGGCGACTGGCACGTGGGCGGGGGCGCCGACCGACGGACGCTCGCCGCGTTGACCGGGAAGGGGTATGACGGGACTCGCCACCGCGCGCAGCGGATCACCTCGTCCTGGGTCGCCGACCACGACCTCGTGCTGGCCGCGGACCGGCGGCATCTGGCCGAGCTGCGTG
>CAYRLV010000357.1:0-1863 GCA_964425155.1 uncultured Ornithinicoccus sp.
GCCGGGTCGCCACGACCGCGTGCCCGGTGAACGACACCACCGCTTCCAGCCCGCCCGCGAGCGGCGGCACCAGCACTGCCTGTCCGTCCACCGGCGGGAAGGTGCCCCGGGCGGCGTCCAACAGCGTGGTCAAGAGGGGATGCGGGGCCACCGGGTCAGCATCTCAAGCGCGGCCGGCTCGCCGCGTGGTACGTCCCGATGCTGGTGCCATCGGCGTGCGGGACGACCGTGGCGGCGGGTGAGTTCGCCTTGCCCCGTATGGCGCGTCCCCCCATACGAGGGTCGCGCTCAGTTCGCCTCCTTGGCCTTGCGTGCGCGGTAGGCGGCGACGTTGGCCCGGTTGCCGCAGTTGCCGGTGTCGCAGAAGCGCCGGGAACGGTTGCGGGACAAGTCGATCAGCACGGCGTCGCAGTCGTCGGCGGCGCACCGTCCGAGTCGGTCCCAGTCGTCCGCGCGGATCAGGTCGACGAACGCCATGGCCGCCTCCGCGCCGATCCGGTCGGCCAGCGGGTCACTGGGCTCGGTGGCGTGGATGTGCCAGTCCCAGTCCTCGTGCCGGGTGAGGTAGGGGCGGGCGTTCACGTCGCGCAGCAGTCCGTTGACCACCTCGGCCGCGGCGTCGCGATCGGGGGCGTCCCAGACCGCGCGCAGGCGCTCGCGCATGGCCCGCACCTGCCGGAGCTCGGTCTGGTCGCGCCGGCGCGTCCCCGTGTAGGGGATGACCGCGAGGAAGGCGTCCAGCTCGGCCAGTGAGGTGAGCTGGTCGGCCTCGTCCCGACGGGTGTTGACCAGTGCCGCGGCACCCACCAGGGCCTCTTGCGTGTCATGAGCAAAATCCACATTGACTCCTGAGCCAGCGGTCCCGTACTGTCATCAGCGTAATCCAATTTGACTCATGACATCGAGACGGAGGTGCGGAGTGGCGACGACGGCGACCGACCGGGTGGAGCAGCGGGAGAGTCAGCACACGCTCCTGTCCGGCGGCATGGCGGTCGCGCTGGTCTCCGCCGCCACCTTCGGGGTGTCCGGCCCCCTTGCCAAGTCACTGCTCGCGGCCGGCTGGAGTCCGCTCGCCGTGGTGTTGCTGCGGATCGGCGGCGGCGCGCTCGTCCTCGCCGTCCCGGCGGGCTTCGTGCTCCGGGGTCGGCTCCGGCTCACCCGGCGGAGCTGGGGCACGATGACGCTCTTCGGGGTGTTCGCGATCGCGGGAGTGCAGCTCGCCTACTTCAACGCCGTGCAGACCCTCTCCGTCGGTGTCGCCATGCTGCTCGAATACCTCGCTCCCGTGCTGCTGCTCGGCTTCCTGTGGTGGCGCACCGGGCGTCGCCCGTCGACCGCCTCGCTGCTCGGCGCCGCGCTGGCGCTCACCGGCCTGTTCTTCGTCATCGACGTGTTCAGCGGGGTCCGGGTGGACCCGGTCGGGGTGGCGTGGGGGCTGTTCGCCGCGCTCTGCCTGGCCTGCTACTTCCAGCTGTCCGCTCGCGCCGGTGACGAGCTGCACCCGATCGTGATGGCGGCCGGGGGCTGCGCCGTCGGGTTCCTCGCCCTGGTCGTCGTCGCGCTCCTGCGGGTGCTGCCGGTGCACGCGTCGACCTCCGCCACGCTGATGCTGGGCCATCGGGTGAGCTGGCTGGTGCCGGCCGGCCTGATGGTCCTCGTCTCCACGGCCCTCGCCTACCTGACCGGCATCCTGGGGGTGCAGCGGCTGGGGTCGCGCGTCGCGTCCTTCGTCGGTCTGTCGGAGGTGCTCTTCGCCGTGCTGTGGGCGTGGCTGCTGCTCGCCGAGCTGCCTTCACTGGTGCAGCTGTTCGGCGGTCTGCTGGTCACGGCCGGCGTGGTGCTGGTGCGGACCGACCGCCGCCT
>CAYRLV010000357.1:1963-4283 GCA_964425155.1 uncultured Ornithinicoccus sp.
ACGGTCCGCACGCTGACGCCGAGCTGCCGGGCGACCGCCTCGTCCTTGCTGCCGCTGGCGAGCAGCAGGAGCAGCTCCCGATCGATCTGGTCCCCGGGCTCGGGCCCGTCCCCCTCGCCCACGAGGCCCGCCGCCGACGCCGGCCCGGTCGCGTCGAGACCCTGGACCGGCACGGACAGCTCCCAGAGCAGGTCGAACAGGGCGGTCAGCGCGTCCAACAGGCTGGAGGTGCGCACCACCAGGACCGACTCGTGGCTCTCCTCGAGCACGACCGGCAGGGTCGCCACCGACCGGTCGCTGATGGCGAGCTTCATCGGCACGGTCGGGTGCATCCGGGCCTCCTCGCCCGCGTCGATCGCGGTGTCGAGCTGCTGCCGTGCGGCAGGGTCGACGAGGGCCTCCGGCGCGTAGATCACCCGGCAGTGCACTCCGCGGTCGAGCAGGTCGTCCTCGGCCTCGGCGGCCTGGGCGGCACCCTGCGCGTAGGGCGGCCGATCGAGCACGAGCAGCTCGTGCTGCGTGGACCGCTCGATCTGGGTGAACACCGCCGCCACCGCGGTCCGCCCGGAGATGACCTCGACCGGGGCCTCCCGCCCGCGGGCGTCGGGCGGGAGCGCGGCGAGCAGCTCCGTCGCCTCGGTGCGCGCCCGGGCCACCTGCGCGGTCTGCCGTTCGGCGAGGTGGTCGAGGGCGATGTCCGGCCGGGTGGCGACGAATCGCGCCGGTCGCCCATCCAGCCTGCTGGCCAGGCCGAGGCGCTCGAGCTCCTGCAGGGACCGCCGGACCGGGGCCACCGAGCGGCCGAGCGACGCGGCGACGACGGTGGCGGTCGCCCGCGGGTGGTGCAGCAACGCCAGGTAGGTCCGCTCGTCGGTGGGGGACACGGCAAAGGTCTCCAGCATGTCCCCTTTATGTCACGGCAGGGAGGGGCCGTGGCCGGATGAGGCCACCGGGGTCGGCGGATCGGTAGACAGGAGGCCGACCCTCACCCTCTGGGAGACCCGATGAGAACTCGACCCGCGTTCGCCGCGGCCCTCACCCTCGGCCTGGCCCTCGCCGTCCCGGGCGTGGCCGTGCCGTCCGCCCACGCGCTGCCCGACCCCGGCTGGACGGTGCCGGGCTGCACCGAGGTCGGCAGCGACGGCACGCTCAGCTACACCCGTGACGAGATGGCGACGCTGGCACCGCCGACCGGCATGACGCACACCACGAAGTACCAGATGGGCCTGGTCACCCTGACCTGGCCGGGCCACCTGCTCGCAGTGGACAACCGGGGCCGGATCAGCCTGTCCACCGATGCCGGCTGCACCTGGCTGGTCCTGACCCAGCTGAGTGGCTACGCCGCATACCCGCAGATCGCCGCGGCACCGGACGGCACCGCATACCTCTGGACGCAGAACAACCGGCTCTTCCGGTATGACGACCGTGACCTCACCGAGCTCCCCGCGCCCGCGCAGGAGCGCGACTCGATCACCCAGCTGCGGGTGGACCCGTTCGACGCCGAGCACCTGCGGGCCGTCACCGACGACCGGCTGGTCATCGACTCGATCGATGGCGGGCAGACCTGGACGAAACTCGGCGAGGTCGAGGTGCGGTGGTCCATCTACGACGCCGCGATCGACCCGCTCGACCTGGATCACATCGTCGTCGGCACCTCGGACGAGGGGGTCCGCACGACCTACGACGGCGGCGCCACCTGGCAGGCCGCACAGATCGGCACGCCGGGCGAGCGCATGAACGCGTTCACCGTGGCGATCTCACCGGCGAACCGCGACGTGGTCTACGTCCAGGGTCTGGACCTTGCCGAGCACGACGAGGGTGGCTCCTCCGCCGGCCGGCACGTCTACCGGTCCACCGACGGCGGGCTGACGTTCACACCGATCGTGGACCAGGAGGGGGAGATCACCCTCGCGAACGGCATCCCGCTGTTCCCGCACCCCACGGACCCGAACGTCGTGTACTTCACCTGGGGCACGTCCTTCATGGGGATCGGGTCCTACCTCTACCGGTGGGACGCGCGGACCGGTGAGACCACGTGGACCCACACCTGGCAGCACAAGATCGGTGCGGTCGCGTTCCATCCGAGGAGACCGTCGATCATGTACCTCGGCTTCGGGCTCGAGAAGATCAGCTGAGGTCCGCCGGCCGGCGGTGGCGTGCTGGCCGCCGGCCGGTGCGCCTCAGCGGGTATGGCGAGTGGTTCAGCCCTGGTCGAGCCGCGCCTTGAGCGTGTCGAGCTCGGTCCACAGCTGGGTCGGCAGCTGGTCGCCGAACTTCTCGAACCACTCCTGGATCTGCGGGATCTCGGCCTTCCACTCCT
>CAYRLV010000358.1:0-4282 GCA_964425155.1 uncultured Ornithinicoccus sp.
CACCAGCTCGGGGTTGTCCTCCCGGATCGCGGACGAGACGACGACCACCGCGTCGCGTGGCAGGTCCGCGACGTTTTCGGGTCGCTGACCGACGCTGACCTGTGCGCCGGCCTCGCGCAGCTCCCGCACGGCCTCCGAGTCGTGCGCGTCCGAGCCGCTGACCTGCACGCCGCGCTGCAGCATGAGGCGCGCGACCGCGGACATGCCCGAGCCCCCGATCGCGATGAAGTGCACGCGGTGCAGGTCGTCGACGCCGGGCACCGGGGTGTCGAAGTCGAATCGGTCGTTCCACCGGCTCATGCCGGGTCTCCGGCGACCTCGCCGTCTGCCGCGGCTGCGAGGACCAGATCGGCGAGCCGCTCGTCGCCGTCGCGGTGCCCGGCGGCCGCGGCAGCCGCCGCCATGTCCTCGAGCCGCCCGCCGTCGGCCAGCAGCGGGAGCAGCACGTGCCGGATCCAGTCGGGGGTGAGGGAGCCGTCGTCGACGAGCACCCCACCCCCCGCAGCGACCACGTCGACGGCGTTCAGCTTCTGCTCGCCGTTGCCGATGGGCAGCGGCACGTAGACCGCCGGCAGCCCGACCGCGGTCAGCTCGCAGACCGTCCCCGCCCCGGCCCGCGCGGTCACCAGGTCGGCGACGGCGTAGGCGAGGTCCATCCGCTCGGCGTACTCGCGGACGACGTAGCGCGCGGCCGACTCCTGCGCGCCGTCGGCCGGCGGCTGCGGGTCGAACCCCTTGCCCAGCCCGGACAGGTGCAGGACCTGGACACCGGCCGCCCGGATCGCCGGGGCCGCCTCGGCGAAGGAGGTGTTGAGCCGCTGGGCCCCCAGCGATCCGCCGGTGACCAGCAGGGTGGGCCGGCGGTCCTCGAGACCGAAGTGGTCCAGCGCCTCGGCGCGGGCGGCCGCGCGGTCCAGCGTCGTGATCTCGCGACGCAACGGCATACCGAGCGTGGTCGCGTGCAGCAGTGGCGTGGAGGGGAACGTCGTGGCGACGTGCGGGGTGAACCGCGCCCCGAGCTTGTTGGCCAGGCCCGGCCGGGCGTTCTGCTCGTGTATCACGATCGGCGTCTGCCGGCGGCGGGCGGCCAGGTAGGCGGGCGTGGAGACGTAGCCCCCGAACCCGACCACGACGTCGGCGTCCACCTCGTCGAGGATGCTCCGCGCCGTGCGCACGGCTCCACGCAGCGCCCCCGGGAGCCGGACCATGGCGCCGCCGGGCCGACGGGGGAAGGCGACCTTCGGGATGACGCGCAGGTCGTAGCCGCGGGCGGGCACCAGCCGCTGCTCCAGACCGTCCGCGGTGCCGAGGACGGTGACGGTGAGGTCGGGGTCGCGCCGACGCAGGCAGTCGGCGAGCGCGAGCAGCGGCGAGACGTGGCCGGCCGACCCTCCCCCGGCCAGCACCACCGAGCGCAAGGGCGCGGACGTGCTCATCCGTGGTCACCCCGCCTGGGCAGCACGGCGAGCGAACGCCGGACCAGCCCGGGCCGAGCGGCCAGGGCCTCCTTGGCACCGGGTTCGTTCCGCGCGAAGGAGAGCAGCAGCCCGAGCGCGACCATGGTGGACACCAGCGCCGAGCCCCCGCTCGAGACGAGCGGCAGCGGCACCCCGATCACGGGCAGCAGGCCGATGACCGAGCCGATGTTGATGATGGCCTGCACCACGATCCACACCATGATGCCGCTCGTGGCCACCCGCACGAAGAAGTCCTCGGTGCGCAGGACGAGCCGGTAGCAGGCGAACGCGAGCACCGCGAACAGTCCGATGACGATGAAGGTGCCGGGGAGCCCCAGCTCCTCCCCGATGATCGCGAAGATGAAGTCGTTGTGGGCCTCGGGCAGCCACTGCCACTTCTCCCGGCTGGCCCCGAGCCCGACGCCCCACCAACCGCCGTCGGCGAGGGCGTACTTGCCGTGCACCGTCTGGAAGCACTGCGTGACGTCGTTGCAGCCGCTCAGCCAGTCGGAGACGCGCCCCATCCGGTTGCCACTCGTCATCACGAGCCCGGCGGCGAGCGCAGCCACGGCCGCGCCACCGACCACGAACACCCGGGCCGGCACACCCGAGGCGAACAGCATCCCTCCGAGGATCGCGAGCAGCACGAGTCCGGTGCCGAGGTCGTGACCGAGCAGGACGAGGCCGATCAGGACCGCGCCAGCTGGTATGACGAGTGGCACGAGCGCGTGGAAGAACCTCCCCAGGCTGCGGCGCTTCTTGGCCAGGACGGCCGCACCGAACAGCACGAGGGCGAGCTTGCCGAACTCGGAGGGCTGCAGCCGCTGGCCGGCCAGCTCGATCCAGTTGCGGTTGCCGAGCACGCTGACGCCGAGCGGGCTGAACACCAGGCCCTGCAACCCGATGGCCAGGAGCAGCAGCCAGGGGGACGCGAAACGCCACCACCGCAACGGGACCCGACTCACCACGGCGGCAGCGACGGCACCGAGCACGGCGAACTGGAGCTGACCCAGGAACGTCGTGTAGGACGATCCGCTCTGCCGGTAGGACTCCACGCTGGAGGCGGACAACACCATGACCAGGCCGATCGACACCAGCAGCGCGCAGGCGCCGAGCAGCAGGTAGTAGGTCGCCACCGGGGACTCGAGCCGCTCCAGGAGGGCGGAGGCACGGTGCCACGGCACCGAACCCGAGTCGGAGTCACGCGTGCCGCTGATCCCGCGGTCGCGCGTCGAGGCGGTCATCGCCCGGACCCCTCGTCGCCGGGACCCAGCCGACGCACCGCGGCCGCGAAGGCGTCACCGCGGGCCCCGTAGTCGTCGAACATGTCCCAGGAGGCTGCCGCCGGGGCGAGCAGCACCACGTCACCCTCCCGGGCGAGGTCCCGCGCGCGCTCGACGACCAGCTGCATGGCCCCAGTGTCGGTGCTGTCCACCTCGACGACCGGGACCTCGGGGGCGTGTCGAGCCAGCGCCGCGGCGATGAGGGCGCGGTCCTGCCCCAGCAGGACCACCCCGCGCAGCCGGTCTGCCGCTCCGCGCACCAGGTCGTCCACCTCCGCGCCCTTGAGCTGTCCCCCGGCCACCCACACGACGTGCTCGAACGCGGCGATGGCCGCGCCCGCCGCCTGGGGATTGGTCGCCTTGGAGTCGTCGACGTAGCGCACCCCGTCGACCGTCGCGACCTCCGCCACCCGGTGCGGCGCCGGCCGGAAGGCGCGCAGGCCCTCCCGGACCGCCACCGGGGGCACGCCGTGCGCCCGTGCCAGCGCTGCCGCGGCGAGGGCGTCGGCCACGTAGTGCGGTGCGACGGTCGGCGCGTCACCGCGCAGGTCGTCCAGGGTGGCCAACTCCGCCGCCGAGGTGCGCCGCTCCTCCACGAAGGCCCGGTCGGCGAGGACGTCGTCGACCACGCCCACCATCGACACGTCGGGCGTCCCCAGCGTGAACCCGATGGCTCGGCAACCCTCGATGACGTCCGCCTCGCGCACCAGCCGCTCGGTCGTGGGGTCCTGCACGTTGTAGACGCACGCGATCTCGGTGTGGTGGTAGACCAAGCCCTTCGCGTGCACGTAGGCCTCGAGCGAGCCGTGCCAGTCGAGGTGGTCGGCCGCCACGTTGAGGCAGACCGACGCCTGCGGCCGCAGCGACGGCGACCGGACCAGCTGGAAGGTGGACAGCTCCACCACCAGCACGTCGACCGGCGCCGTGTCGAGCATGACCTCCACCACCGGCGTCCCGACGTTGCCGCACGCGCGCGCCCGCAGCCCGGCGGCCCGCAGGATGGACTCGAGCATGCCGACGGTCGTGGTCTTGCCGTTCGTGCCGGTGACCGTGAGCCACGGCGCGGCACCCTGCTCGGAGCGCATCCGCCAGGCCAGCTCCACCTCGCTCCAGACGGGGACGCGGTGTTCCCGCGCGGCGACGAGCAACGGGGCGGTCGGCCGCCAACCCGGCGACGTGACCACCACGTCCACCCCGGCCCAGAACGCCTCGGCCGCCGCCGGGTCGTCACCCGCGGCCCGGGCGGTGAGCTCCTCGGCGGCTGCCGGCCCCAACCGGACGTCGACGTCGAGCAACGAGAGCAACCGGGCCGATTCGCGCAGCGCAGCGGTGTCCCCGGAGTCGACGGCCACCACCTGACAGCCGAGCTCGGACGCCGCGTCGGCAGCGGCGAACCCGCTGCGCCCCAACCCGGTCACCAGCACCCGCAGCCCGCCCCACGGTCCCCCGCGATGTGTCAGTCCCGGCCTCGGAGCGGCCACGACCTCGTCGTCGCCGCTCATATCCGCTGTCGCGGCTCCTCGGCGCTCCGGGCCTCGCTCG
>CAYRLV010000359.1:0-4259 GCA_964425155.1 uncultured Ornithinicoccus sp.
CCCGGGGTGATCGTCGGCGCCTGCCCCACCCGCGACGTCGCCTTGACCGGCTTGCCGCTCACGGTGAACGGCCGCAGCGCGCGGTGACTGAGCTTGGTCAGCGACGCGGTCAGCTCGTCCGCGTCCCTCGCGTCGTAGTAACTGCCGTTGCCGGCGTCAGCGATGCACTGCAACTGTCTGCGCGCCCTGTCGTCCACGCCGAAACCGACCGTGTTGATCTGCAGGTCGATCCCCCCGCCGACCAGCTTCTTCACCGCCGGACACGGGTTGGGCACGCAGGACTCCTCCCCGTCCGAGACCAGCACGATGCTGCGCTTGCCCGACGAACCCAGATCCTTCTTCGCCTGCTTCAGCGAGTAGGCGATGGGAGTCTCCCCCTTCGCCCGGAACCCGTTGATCGCCTTGAGCAGCCCCGGTCGGTCGAGCGTGGCGATCTGGTGCACCAGCTGGGTGTCGCGGCACGCCTTCGGGGTGGGCTTGCCACCCGGTTGCGTCGCCCCGTAGACCCGCAGACCGACCTGCGCGTCATCCGGCAGGCCCTTGACGACCGACGACAACGCCCGCTTCGCGGCCACCATCTTGGACGTACCCGACGGGTCCGCCTCCTTCATCGACCCCGAGGCGTCCAGCATCAACAACAGCTTGCCCTGCGACGCGTCGTCCGTCGGCACGGCCGTCGGCGCCGCGGCAGTGGCCCCGGTGGCCGTGGCGGTGGAGGTGGTGGCGGCGGTGGCCACGGCAGGAGCGGGCAGCACCATGGTGGCCAGCACGGTGAGCGCCGCGAGGACGCCGGCCCGGCCGGTGCGGATGTGGATCATGGGTCTTTCCCCCTCGGTTCCGATGTTTGCTATCGCAAACGTAGGGGTTTGCTATTGCAAACGTCAAGTGGAGCCGAGGAGATTCTAGGACAGGTTGCCGTCGCGCAAGTCGGCGAACATCCTGCGTGCCTGGTCTCCGAGCAGCACGACCGAGGCACCGGCGGAGGAGGTCCCGAAGCCGCCGACCGCGACCTCGTTGCGCACCTTGCCGGGGTCGGTCCGGAAGATGGTCGCCGCCAGGGTGAGCACCTGCCCGGCGGACAGGTCCGTGCGCACGTGCGGCCCGATCTTCTCCAGGAAGGCGGGCAACGACCCCGGCCCGGCCGCCCGGGCCATGGCGGCGCCGGCGAGCAGGACCAGGCCCTGGTTGCGGCTGCGCCCGAAGTCGCCGTCCGGCAGAGTCTTGCGCTCGCGGGAGTAGGCCAGCGCGTCGTCACCGGAGAGCTTCTGCTTGCCCGCGTCGACATCGGCGCCGGAGGCCTCTCCCCTGACCGCCTTGGGCACGTCGATCTTCAGCCCACCGAGCGCGTCGATGGCCTTCTTGAAGCCGCCGAAGCCGGTCATCAGGTAACCCTCGATCGGCAGGCCGGTGGCGTTCCGGACGGTGGCCAGTTCGGCGCCCGGCCCGCCGAAGGCCATGGCCGCGTTGATCTTGTTTTTGCCGCCGGTGGACAACGGCACGTAGGAGTCGCGGGGGATGCCGAGCACCCCGCCACCGCCGTGGCCGTCGAACCCGACCACGTGCAGGCTGTCGGCCCGGGCCCCACCCCAGGACTCGCCGTGGCTGACGCGGGCGTCGCTGCCGATGACCAGCACTCGGCGGTCGCCCTGCGGCGTGGCCTTCACGTGCAGCGAGGGCCACCACCCACCGACGACCCGCCACGAGCCGCCGGACTTGACGGCGAGCGTGACATCCTTGCCTGCGGTCACAACGGCGATCGGGGCGCCCTTCCACCGGCCGACCGTGCCCTTCGCCCGGACCTGCCGGTCGGTGCTCTGACGATCCTTCAGCGCACGGGCGGCGACCTGGGTCGCGGGGACGCGGCCCCCCTCATACAAGGGGTTGATGACGGCGGCGAGCCCGGCGGGCAGGCCGTCTCCGGGAGCCGTGCGGGTGGGGGTGGGAGTCGCGGTCGAGGTGGGGCTCGGCGAGGCCGTCGGGGACGGGCTGGTCGTCGTGGGCGACGGGCTGCCGGTCGGACCCGCCTCGTGGTCGGACCCGCCGGAACAGCCGGCGAGCACGAGGGCGGCGCAGGTCGTCCCCACGGCGATGACGCGTGGGTGCGGGGTGCGGCGTGCGGTCGTCTTCACGCGCCCACCGTAAGCAAGGCGAGCGGCGCGAGGCGAATTGCCGGCGAGGCGAGTGGTCGCGTGCTCAGTGGGCGGCGCGGACCTCGTGCTCGGCGGTGTCACTCGACCCGCCGCGCAGCTTGTGCACGAGGGATCCGGCGGACACCAGGGCCCACACGCCCTCGAGCAGCAGGAAGCCCCAGTCGCGGCCGAGCAGGGCGAGCACCGCGAGCACCGCCGAGCCGACGAGGTTGAGCCAGAGGTAGGTCCACGTGTCGGGTCGCAGCCGGCGCAGCTGCACCCCGGCGAACGCGGCGAGGATGAGCAGGGCACCGAGGACCTGCACGATCTGCGAGGGGTCGGACATGGCACGTCTCCTGCACGCCGTCGTCAGGGCCGGGTACGGCGTGCTCTCGTCCGGGGCGGTGCCACGCGTTCGGCCCGCCACTCCCACTGATAGCACGCCCGCACGCCGCGCCTCCAGCGCAGAGCCGCCGGAGCGATGTCAGATCCGTCACCACCCGCCGGGACGTCCGGCGAGGTCGCCGCCCGGAATGCGAGGACGCAGGACGTCCGGCCGACGCCTCAGTCCAGGTGGCGCGCCACGTGCGACATCCAGCCCACCGCCAGGGCGCAGGCCAGACCGATCAACGACAGCGCCCCCACGACCAGGTCGAGCGAGCCGGGCGAGCCGCTGGGCCGGATGCCGGCGAGGACCACGAGCACGCCGACGGTCAGGGCGCCCAGCAGGGCCACCCAGTGACCCTGCCCGCGCGGCACGAGCTGGCGGCGATAGCCGTGGCCCGCGACGGCCGCGACGAGCAACGCGATCGCCGCCCACACCACGCAGACCGCGACCGCGGCCACGACGTCGCTCGGTCGGTGCCACCGGGCCACGACGGTGCCGACCCCGATCAGGGTGGCCGCGCAGGCCCCGACGAGGGTGATGGGGGTGCGCAGCCAGGCGGGCGAGACGAGCACGGCGGCGAGCGCGAGCGACACCACCACGGTGGTGTGCCCGCTGGGCAGGCCGTTCAGCGTGCCCAGTCCGAAGTCGGTCCGGCTGAGCAGCTCGTGCTTGAGCAGTTGGGTGCTGACGTTCGCCCCGGCCACGAGCACGAGAGCGGCGATCGACAGCGCCCACCGCCGCTGCAGCAGGGCCAGCACCATGCAGCCGGCGACGACCACCGCCACCGCCCCGACGGAGACCGTGTTCAGCACGTCATGCACCTGCGCCAGGGTCTCTTCCGGTCCGCTGACGGCAAACATCGCCTCGCGGTCGATGCGCTGCCCGTCGTAGGTGCGCAGCGCGACATACGCGGTGGTCACCAACACCGCGAGCGCGATCAGGCCGGCGACGGCGGCCTCCCGCACCAGCCGTCCGCGGCCGGGCTGCCAGCCGCCGGGGGTGAGGCCGTCCGCCTCGGGGAACTCCTGCCACGGCCGGCGGTGCGGCTCGCGGGCGGGTTCCATGACCACAGTGTCCCTGACCCGCGGATCCGGCCGGGGCGTGACGCCCTGCGAGGGATCGTTGCGAGGTTGCATGTCGGTAGGACGAGCGAAGCCTCGCGATGATTCCCCGGAGGCGGTGTGGCGTGACGCACGACAGGGGCCGGGCGCCTCGTGCGCCCGGCCCCTGTGCCGTGCTGCTTCGGTATGCCGGCCACGGCACCGGAGGTGCGTGGCCGGCGCCCGCTCACTCCGTGCCGGTGGCGGATCCGGACCCGCTCGACCCCGAGCTGCCCGCGGCCGTCTCGACCGGCAGCGCGTCGGGTGCGTGCGAGTGCGGGGTGCCCTTGAAGGTGAAGGTCTCTTCCTTGCCCTCGCCCTCGGTGCCCACGAGCACGATCTCGCCGGCCGCGACCTCGCCGTAGAGGATCTTCTCGGAGAGCACGTCCTCGATGTCGCGCTGGATCGCGCGACGCAGCGGACGGGCGCCGAGCACCGGGTCGTAGCCGCGCTTGGCGAGCAGCTTCTTGGCCGCCGGCGTGAGCTCGATGCCCATGTCCTTGTCCTTGAGCCGCTCGTCCAGCCGGCTGATCATCAGGTCGACGATCGCCACGATCTCGTCCTGGGTCAGCTGCGGGAAGACGATCGTGTCGTCCACGCGGTTGAGGAACTCCGGCCGGAAGTGCTGCTTGAGCTCGTCGT
>CAYRLV010000360.1:0-2419 GCA_964425155.1 uncultured Ornithinicoccus sp.
GCAGGGACGTGCGGGATGACCTGATGTCAGGACATCCTTGGCGAGCATGGCACAGGCGATCAGGTAGGTCAACGGTCGTCTCAGAGCACGGTTGAGCCCCGTATTTCGTTGCGTGAGTGGGGACTTCATCGGTAGTACTAGAGTGGCGGCGTCTGCGAACATCAGTTGCGGATGCGAACACCCCGATACGGAGGCCCCGCATGGCGCTCGACGACCGACTCCGCGAGGACGCGCTCGCGCTCGCACCCGACCTGGTGGCGCTGCGCCGGAGCCTGCACCGCATACCGGAGACCGGCCTGCAGCTGCCACGCACGCAAGAGGCGGTGCTCGAAGCGCTGGACGGCCTGGGACTCGAGGTCACCACCGGTCGGGAGCTGTCCTCCGTCACCGCGGTGCTGCGCGGGACGGGGGAGGGCCCGGTCGTGCTCCTGCGTGCCGACATGGACGCCTTGCCGCTGACGGAGGACACCGGGCTCCCGTTCAGCAGTGAGCTCGACGGAGCCATGCACGCCTGCGGCCACGATCTGCACACCGCCATGCTGGTGGGTGCCGCGCGCCTGTTGTCCGCACACCGATCCGAGCTCGCCGGTGACGTGGTGTTCATGTTCCAGCCGGGAGAGGAGGGCTGGGACGGCGCGGGGCACATGCTGGCCGAAGGCGTGCTGGAGGCGGCCGGCCGGCCGGTGCACTCCGCATACGGCATCCATGTCTTCTCGTCCCGCTACCCGCGGGGAACGTTCACGTCCCGGGCGGGGACGCTCATGGCGGCCAGTGGCGCGCTGTTCGTGACGGTGCACGGCAAGGGCGGCCACGGGTCCGCCCCGCACCTGGGGCGCGACCCGGTGGCCGCAGCCGCCGAGATGGTGACGTCCCTGCAGACGATGGTGACGCGGCGGTTCAGCATCTTCGACCCCGTGGTGGTGACGGTCGGTGCCTTCCACGCCGGCACCCGCTACAACATCATCCCGGAGGAGGCCGCCTTCCAGGCGACCGTGCGGTCGTTCTCGGCGGCCAGCCAGGAGCAGATGGCCGAGCTCGCACCGCAGCTGTGTCGGAGCATCGCGGCGGCCCATGGTGTCGAGGTCGACGTCGAGTTCCGCCCGGAGTACCCCGTCACGGTGAACGACGCCGCGCACACGCAGTTCGTGCAGGACGTCGTGGGCGAGGTCTTCGGCGAGGAGCGGTTCGAGGAGATGGCCGACCCCATCGCGGGGGCCGAGGACTTCTCCCGGGTGCTCGAGGAGGTCCCGGGCTGCTATGTGTTCCTCGGCGCGCACACCGGTGACCACATGGAGGGACCGGACAACCACAGCACGACCGCGACCTTCGACGACTCCGTCCTGCCCGACGGGGCCCTGCTGCACGCCCAGCTGGCGGTGCGAGCGCTGCGCCGCGACGCCGGCGCGGTCGGCTCCTGAGACAATCGGGGTCCGACCCGTTCGACGATCCGTCCCGGCCGGCCCCACGTGCGCGAGCGGCCGGCGCCGGACGCGTGAGGAGCTGCCCGGTGACCACCGCGCCCACCGTCGACCTTGCCGAGCTCGAGGCCGACCTCTCCGGGAGGCTGCTGACCGACCCGGACGTCGTGGAGGCCTACCGACGGGACGAGGCCCACCTGGTGACGCCCGGCACGCCGCTGGGCGTCGTGCTCGCCGAGAGCGTGCAGGACGTCTCGGCGGCCCTGCGTTTTGCCCACCGGCAGGCCATCCCGGTCGTCCCGCGCGGATCGGGCAGCGGACTCTCCGGCGGCGCTGTGGCGACCGACGGTTCGCTCATCGTCTCCTTGACCCGGATGACCCGGATCCTCGAGCTCTCCGCCGAGGACCAGATCGCGGTGGTCGAGGCAGGCGTGGTCACCGCGGACCTCGACCGGGCCGCGGCCGAGGTCGGCCTGATGTACGCCCCGGACCCGTCCAGCTTCGAGATCTCCACGATCGGCGGCAACATCGCGACCAATGCGGGTGGCCTGCGGTGCGTGAAATACGGCGTCACGCGTGAGGCCGTGCTCGGTCTCGAAGTGGTGCTCGCGGACGGCAGGGTCATCATCACCGGGCGTCGCACGGTCAAGGGCGTGGCCGGGCTCGACCTCACCGGTCTGTTCGTCGGTTCCGAGGGAGCGCTCGGAATCGTGACCAGCGCGACGGTGCGGCTGCGGCCACGACCGCGTGTGGACCCGGTGACCGTGGTGGGCACCTTCCCCTCCCTGCGCGCCGCGGGCGAGGCGGTCGCCGCGGTGACCCGGGAGGGGGTCGGACCCAGTCTGCTCGAGCTGATGGACCGCAACACGTTGCGCGCGATCGACGCACTCAGCCACATGGGGCTCGAGGAGGTCGAGGCCATGCTGATCGCCCAAGCGGACGGGACCGACGCCGCGCAGGCTGGCGAGAGCCTCCAACGGATCTTCGATGCGGCAGGGGCG
>CAYRLV010000360.1:2519-4250 GCA_964425155.1 uncultured Ornithinicoccus sp.
CGACGCCGCGCAGGCTGGCGAGAGCCTCCAACGGATCTTCGATGCGGCAGGGGCGAGCGACGTTGCCGTCTCATCGGATCGTGAGGAGGCCGCCCAGCTGCTCGAGGTGCGGAGGCTGTCCTTTCCGGCCGCCGAGCGCCTGGGGCGCTGCCTGGTCGAGGACGTGGGGGTGCCCCGCTCCCGGCTGCCGGAGATGCTTGACGCCATCGAGCGGATCGGGAGGGACCGCGGGGTGACCGTCCTGACCGTGGCGCACGCGGGTGACGGCAACATCCACCCGACCTTCGTCTTCGAGCCGACCGAAGACGGTGACGCGCCACCCGCGGTGTGGGATGCCGCCGACGAGATCTTCCGCACTGCCCTCGAGCTCGGCGGCACGCTCACCGGGGAGCATGGTGTGGGCGTGCTCAAGCGTCGATGGCTCGAGCTGGAGCTCGGCAGTGACGTCATGGACGTGCACCGATCGATCAAGGGCGCGCTCGACCCGACGGGAATCCTGAACCCGGGCAAGGGCTTCTGAACAAGCCGAGCCGCGGCACAGCGGCGTCACCCGCCTCGAAGGAGGGCCTCCAGCATGAGACCTCGCGACGTCCGCGCCCTGATCCGGCTGCGTCGACCCACGCTCGACCCGGTCGAACGCACCCTGGCGCACTGCCACACGATCGACGACCTGCGCCGGGAGGCGCGGCGCCGTTGGCCCGAAGGTGTCCGCGGCTACGTGGACGGTGGCGCGGACGGCGAGGTGAGCGTGGCACGCAACTGCGCCGCATACCAGCGGTTCTCGTTGTTGCCCCACCCGCTGCGCGACGTCACGCAGGTGGACACCACGACGTCTCTGCTCGGCGTCGAGTCGGCGTTGCCGTTCGCCCTCGCACCGACCGGCTACACCCGGATGATGCACAACGCGGGCGAGCCCGCGGTGGCCCGCGCTGCGGGCACGGCCGGCATCCCCTACACCCTCTCCACGGTGGCGACGACGAGTGTGGAGGATGTGGCGCGCGAGGGTACCGGCGAGTTGTGGTTCCAGCTCTACGTCTGGCGCGACCGCGGACTGATGCGCGACCTGGTCGCTCGGGTGCGCGAGCACGGCTACCGGACCCTGATGCTCACCGTGGACACGCCGGTCACCGGCCTGCGGGCCCGCGACCTGCGCGCCGGATTCACGGTCCCTCCGACGCTGACGCCGAGGACCGTGCTGCAGATGGCCGCCCATCCGGTGTGGTGCGCCCGGATGCTCACGGGCGCGCCGATCACCTTCGCCAACCTCCCCGGCTACGAGGCGGATCCGAAGGGTGCGATGGCCATGGCGGCAGACCTCTTCGACGCGTCGGTCAGCTGGGACGACGTGGCCGAGCTGCGCGAGCTGTGGGGCGGGCCGCTGGTGGTCAAGGGACTGGTGCGCGCTGACGACGTCCGGCAGGCCGTCTCCCTGGGCTGCGACGGCGTCGTCCTGTCCAACCACGGCGGCCGGCAGCTCGACCAGGCGATCCCACCGGTCGACGCGCTGCCGGCGGTGCGCGAGGCGGTCGGTGACGATCTCGAGGTCTTCGTCGACTCCGGGATCCGCCGCGGCGCCGACGTGGCGATTGCCTTGGCGCGTGGCGCGACCGGTTGCCTGATCGGCCGGCCGTACCTCTACGGCCTGGGCGCCGGGGGAGAGCGCGGGGTGTCCGCCGCGATCGCCATGCTGGCGGGTGAGTTGCGCCGTGCGATGCAGCTGCTCGGGGTGAC
>CAYRLV010000361.1:0-4235 GCA_964425155.1 uncultured Ornithinicoccus sp.
CTAGGTGTGCCACTCGTCGCAAACTGTGTCACTCGTCAGGGAACGGACCGGGTCGGCGCGACGGGCAGCCGCACCGTCACCCGCAACCCACCCTCGGGTCGCGGCGTCAGGGTGAGGATGCCGTCGTGCGCACGCGTGATGCTCTGCGCGATGGCCAGACCGAGCCCGACACCGGCGTGGTCGGTGCGCACCCGCCCGGTGCCTCGGTGGAACGGCTCGGCGAGGGTGGAGACCACCTGCGGGCTGAGTGGTGTGCCGGTGTTCTCGACCGTGAGCACCGCGGCCGCTTCGTCGACGGCGGTGGTGACCCACACCCCGCCGTTCTCGCGCACGTTGTGGACGATCGCGTTGTGCACGAGATTCGTGGCCAGCTGTGTCAGGAGGGGGTGCGAGCCCACGGTCGGGGTGACGTCGCCCGAGGTGTGCAGCGTGACGCCGCGCTTCTCCGCGAGGGCCAGCAGCGTCTCGGTGGCTTCCTCGGCCACCAGGGACAGGTCGACCTGCTCTCGGGTGAAGGTCCGCTGGTCGGTGCGGCTGAGCAGCAGCAGGGCCTCGGTGAGCTCGATGGCGCGGTCGTTGACGACCCGCAGCCGTTCGATCAGCTCGGCCGGGTCGCGCTCGGGATCCTCGCGGGCGACGTCCAGCAGGGTCTGGCTGACCGCGAGCGGGGTGCGCAGCTCGTGCGAGGCGTTGGCCGCGAACCGCCGCTGCTCGGCGACGTGCGCCTCGAGCCGGGCCAGCATCGCGTCGAAGCTGTCGGCGAGCTCACGGAACTCGTCCTGCCGCCCGTCCAGCTCGATCCGGTGCGACAACGAGCCGTCCGCGGCCTTGCGGGTGGCCTCGGTGATGCGGGTGAGCGGCGCCAGCATCCGGCCGGCGAGGAACCAGCCCCCGATCAGGCCGAAGACGAGCAGGAACGCCATGGCCTGAAGGGCCCTCGGCGCGAAGGCGTCGAGGAGGTCGGACCGCGAGGGGCTGAATGGCCCGGGCGCGACGCGGACGCGGTCGGGGACGTAGCGCAGGAGGAACACCCACACGGTCGCGAGCAGCAATCCGCCTGCAACCAGAAGAAATCCGGCATAACTCAGGGTGAGCTTGAGGCGGGCGCTCAAACCGGGCGGCCTAGCCATCGCCATCTCCTGCGGATGCCCGGCCGGGGGCCACGTCGATGCGGTAGCCGACGCCCGGCACCGTCGCGATCAGCCAGGGCTCACCCAGGCGTTTGCGCAGCGCCGACACGGTGATCCGCACGGCGTTGGTGAACGGATCGGCGTTCTCGTCCCACGCGCGCTCGAGCAGCTCCTCCGCACTGACGACGCCGCCCTGTGCGCCGACGAGGACCTCCAGCACGGCGAACTGCTTGCGGGTCAGGGCGACGTAGCGGCCGTCGCGAAAGACCTCGCGGCGGAACGGATCCAGCCGCAGGCCCGCGATCTCCTGCACGGGTGGACGGTGGTGGGCCCGTCTCCGGTCGAGCGCCCGGAGCCGGAGTACGAGCTCGCGCAGCGCGAAGGGCTTGGTGAGGTAGTCGTCCGCGCCGAGCCCGAATCCGCTGGCCTTGTCGTCGAGCCGGTCGGCCGCGGTGAGCATCAGGATGGGCATCCCGCTGCCGGACGCGACGATGTGCGTCGCGACCTCATCGCCGGACGGCCCGGGGATGTCGCGGTCGAGCACGGCGAGGTCGTAGCTGTTGACGCCGAGCAGGTCCAGCGCCGTGTCGCCGTCGAGGGCGATGTCGGACGCGATGGCTTCGAGGCGCAGGCCATCACGAATGGCCTCGGCCAGGTAGGGCTCGTCCTCGACGATCAGCACGCGCATGTCCGGTCATCGTAGGAGCCGGCGCATATCGGCGGTGTATCGAAATCCGCATACGTGCTCGCAACACGGCCAGTCCTGGACTGTGCGTATGTCGCACCGCACCTTTCCCCGTGCCCCTGTCCTTCGCCTCCGGTCGGCCTCCGTCGCCGTGGTCGCCGTCGTCCTGGCGGTGGTCGTCGGCGGCATCGGGTGCCAGTCCCTGGCCGCCTCCTCGGCCGCGACGGCCCCGCTCGAGACCAGGGCGGCCCGCGCGCCTGCCCCACACGTGGGTGCCGGGCAGACGGCGCCCACCCTTCCCACGGCCCGGGAAGGCCAGGAGCACCGAGCGAAGCGGTTGGACCACGACGGTGCCCTCGGCGTCGCGGGTGGCGTGGTCCCGGCCGGCACGACGGTCTTCGACGACGATGTCCCGGCGGTCGAGAACCTGGACCCGAAGCTGCTCGCTGCCCTCCGTCGGGCGGCCACCGACGCAGCGGCCGACCACGTGAGGTTCTCCGTCAACAGCGGATGGCGATCCGCCGCATACCAGGAGCGACTCTTCGACCAGGCGGTCGCGAGGTACGGCTCGAGTGAGGCCGCGGCGCGATGGGTCGCGCCACCCGGCACCTCGGCCCACCAGACGGGAGACGCGGTCGACATCGGTCACGCCGACGCGGCGCGCTGGCTCGCCGAGCACGGCGACGACTACGGCCTGTGCCGGATCTACGGCAACGAGCCCTGGCACTTCGAGCTGCGCCCCGAGGCCGTCGACCACGGCTGCCCCGCGCCCTATGCCGATGCGACGGACGACCCTCGGCTGGCGCACTGAGCCACGCATGTCGCGACGATGCCCACGAGTGGCACACCTTCGGACGAGTGGCACAGCTCTACGTGTGCCACTCGTCGCGAACTGTGCCGCTCGACCGGTCGGGTCAGGAGCGCGGCAGGGCCCGGCGGACGACGGACACCTCGGGGTTGGTGTGTGCGGTGCCGGCGACCACGACCGTGGGCACCGTCTCGTTGCCGTCGTTGACACTGCGGACGAACGCTGCCGCCGCCTCGTCGGCCCAGATGTTGATCCACCGAGCCGCCCCGGCCCGGTGCGCCAGTGACCAGCGCAACCGCAGGCAGTAGGCGCAGCCGGGCCGCCAGTAGACGACGACGTCGGGGGATGACGATCCACCGTCGGCCAGGTCCGCGTGCCGGACCGAGCGGGGGAACGACGCGGGCGAGAGCAGCCAGGCGAGCAGCCCGAGGAGGATGACCGCCACGGCAGCGCTCGCCAGCCGGCCCTGCGCGGCAAACACCACGGCCTCGACCAGTCCGACGCCGGCCACGAGTCCCGCAGTCAGCCACGGCCGGGCCCTTCGGTAGGTCGTGCCTTTGGCGGAATTGCTCATGCCGGGGTCCTCGTGGAGACGCTCATGCGGTCGGGCTCGGCTCGGGTTCCGCCGCGTTCTCGTCCTGGCTGCCGTCCTCGCCGCGGCGGACGGCGGCGAGCAGCATGTTGGCGACGTCGACGACCTCGACGTCGTCGTAGGCGCCGCCGGTCTGTTTCTCGGTGAGTCCGTCGGACATCATCACGCGGCAGAACGGGCAGCCGATCGCGATCCGTTCGGCTCCGGTGTCGAGGGCTTCTTGGGTGCGGTTGTTGTTGATCCGGGTGCCGAGCTTTTCCTCCATCCACATCCGGGCGCCGCCGGCGCCGCAGCAGAAGGAGCGTTCGCGGCTGCGTTCCATCTCGCGCATCACCACGCCGGGCAGGGCGCCGATCAGCTCGCGGGGCGGGCTGTAGACGCCGTTGTGCCGGCCGAGGTAGCAGGGGTCGTGGTAGGTCACGATCGACCCGGTGGAGGCGGCGCCGGTGGTGTCGGCGTCGGCGGGGCGGTTGACCGGCACCAGCTTCTTCTCGCGGACCAGCCGGTTGAGCAGCTGGGTGTGGTGGACCACCTCGTACTGGCCGCCGACCTGGGGGTACTCGTTCTTCAACGTGTTGAAGCAGTGCGCGCAGGTGACCACGATCTTGGTCGCGCCGACCTCGTTGAGCACCTCGACGTTCTGCTGGGCGAGCATCTGGAAGAGGAACTCGTTGCCGGCGCGGCGGGCCGGGTCGCCGGTGCAGGTCTCGCCGTCGCCGAGCACCGCGAACGAGACGCCGGCGGTGTGTAGCAGCTCGGCCACCGCGCGGGTGGTCTTCTTGGCCCGGTCCTCGTACGCCCCGGCGCAGCCGACCCAGAACAGGTAGTCGACCTCGGACAGGTCCTCGACATCGGCGCCGGCGACCTTGACCTCGAACGGCAGGTCCTTGGCCCAGTCCAGCCGGGCCCGCGCGGACATCCCCCACGGGTTCTGCTTGTTCTCGAGGTTCTTGAACAGCCCGCCGAGCTCGGAGGGGAAGGCCGACTCGATGAGCACCTGGTAGCGGCGCATGTCCACGA
>CAYRLV010000362.1:0-4222 GCA_964425155.1 uncultured Ornithinicoccus sp.
TCGGCCGGGTCGGCGCCCGGCACGTCGTTGGCGAGTGGCTCGAGCTGGATCGGCTTGCCCACGACGGCCCGGATCACGTCGGCCTGCGCGCGCGGCGGGGCCAACCGGGCGTCGTCGCCGAGCACCTTGACGGCGACCTCTGCCTCCGAGGACAGGCCGTGCCCGTCGCTCACCCGGTAGCGCACCCGGCTGGTGCCTCGCTTGTCCGGCGCGGTCACCGACAACCGACCACTGCCGTCGACGCTGGTGCCGTCGTCGACCGCCTCGAGGGTGACCGGGTCGTTCTCGGCATCGCGCCAGTCGGCCGCGAGACCGAGGCTCATCGCCTGGCCGGGCACCGCCGGGTAGGTGGTCTTGGCCAGCTTGGCGTGACCGTGGCGTAGCCGCGGCGCCGTGTTGACGTCGTCGCCCACGATGGTGACGGTGACGTCCGCGGTGGAGTCGGGGCTCTTCTTGGCCGTGCCGTTGTTGATGGTGTAGCGGAAGTGGATGGTGCGGGAGCTCGGGTCCTCCGGGACGTCCAGCTCGATCGACTGCCCGTCACCGGAGACCGCGGTGCGCACGTCACCCACGGCAGGCTGGGTCACGTCGTCGGGGTCGATGGCCAGCACGGCACCGCGCGAGTCGGTGTCGTTGTCGAGGACGTGCAACGTCGAGATGGTCCCGGCGCGCGCCTTCAACTGGTCGGGGTTCGCCTTCGGCGGGCGCTGGTTCGCTCGGTCGTCGATGAGGTTCTTGTCGTGCTTGTCGTTGTCGTCCTTGATCTTCGGCGGCGGGATGACCGAGGTCCAGTCGTCGATCTTGAGCGGGTGGTCGTCGATGTCGAAGACATTCCCCGTGTCGAGGTCGTTGAGCACGATGAGTCCCCGGTTGACCCGCAGCCGCACTCCGTCGACGCGGGTCCCCTCCCCGAGCTCCTTGAGGGTGAAGGCCTGCTGGGCACCGGACTCTCCGCAGTTGCGGCCGTAGTAGTCGCGCCCCTCGGCCGCCCAGGCCGCGTGCACGCAGTCATCGAGGCGCACGGGCCGCGAGACCAGCAGGTGGTCCCCTCCTCCCGCGGAAGGCGGCACCGTGATCGGGCCGGCCACGGGAGCGTCCGACTCCTCGTCGATCTGCACCTGCTGGGCCGACGTCGGCCCCTGGATCACGACCGAGTCCGCCGACGGACCGGGTTGTTGCAGCGCCGCATACGCGGGGGCTCCCTCGACCCGGCTGAGCCCGGAGACGTGGATGGGCGACGGGCGCCCCTGCACGTGCAAGGTGCTGGTCATCGGGTCGAAGACGACGTACCGGGAGCCGACCGCGGTGATGTCGGGACTCTTGGTGCTGAGGTCGATCTTGCTCTTGACCGGGGCGGCGAAGCCGTCCGGGGCCGAGTCGTCCGGCGTGAGCGTCACGATCCTGCCGGTGTCGCCGGACACCGCGTGGACGATGCCGTCGGTGCCCACGGCGATCGCCGCGTTGCCCCCGACCTTCGCGAGCGGCTTGGTGGTCGGGGTCAGCCGGTCGAGACTGTCGACACCCGTGCTGGTGTCGACCCGCTGCGCCCAGATCTTGCCGTCCTCGGGGTCGACGACCGCGATCGTGCCACCATGCAGGTCGACCCGAGCCGGGTGAAAGACGGTGTCGTCCTTGGGTTCCGGGGTGGACGGGAGTGGCGTGCCCGTCGAGCTGCCCAGTTGGGCGCGGCTGGCGTCGATGGGCAGCAGGGAGTTGCGGGCCCGGTCGATACCCACGACCGCCGCACCGTCCTGCAGCACGTCGATGCCGGAGTCGCGCGCCACGTTGCCGTAGATGCCCGCGTCCAGCTGCCCCGCCGGCTTGTTCAAACGGCCGAACCACGAGCGGTGGCTGTTGGTCACCCACACGCCGCCGTCGGACAGGTCGGTGTGGCGGACGACCTCACCCTGCGCGGACGCGGCGAACCAGACCAGCAGACTCGCCACCAGGGCCAGGACGACCGTGGAGGCGATGATGCTGGTGCGGCGGGTGGTGGTGGACACGGCAGCCTCAGACGGTCGACTCGGACGGAGTCTCGGCGACTGCCGGGAGCAGGGCGAGGTCGGCCTCGGTCACCATCCGGACCGAGAGGGCGTGCTCGACCAGCCGCGCCTTGCGGCCGGTGGCGAGGTTGCCGGGTCCGCCGTGCAGGCCGCGCACGCCGCTCGTGGCCAGCTTCTGGCAGACGTTGTCGAGCTTGCGGTTGAACCGGGTGACGGTCCAACCGAGCCGGGCGGCCGCGGCGGCCGACGACGGGATCTCGCCCTGGCCCGCGCTGGTGCGGCGCAGGAAGTCCTCGCACAGCGCGACGAGGAGCAGCTGCTGGTCGGGCGTCATGCTGACCCGCCCGACCGTGGTGCGCCCGCCCTCGGCGGCCGGCACCGGGTGGGCGCTGGTCGAGACGAACGCCGGGTCGTCGACGACCACGTCGAAGTCATAGGTGGTGGGGCCGGCGGTGAACCACACCGTGAACCGATCCAGCGCGAGCGGCACCCGCGCCCCCGGGGAGAGCCAGGCCTGCAGCCGGCCCTCGGGGTCGGCGATGGTCGCCGAGAGGGTGGTGCCCACGTTGGTGAGCCACCACAGACCCCCCTCGTGCGAGACGGTGAGGAACGACCGGTGCAGGTAGGGGTTGTCGTCGAGCTGCACGTCGCCCGTGCGCCCGATGGTCAGCGGACGCTCCTCCCGCGCGACGTACACCTCCCCACAGAATTCCACCCGGACCCCCATGTCACCTCGCCTTTCGGCACACCGCCGTCGACCACGGGCCAGCGACCCCCCGGTCTGTCACCACCCTTACCTTGACACACCACGGGCGTCCCTGGGGGCCCGTGGTCCGCCATTCCGGCGTCCGGGCCGTGCGGTAGGTGTCCGTGCGCGTCGCCCGGTTCACCGCCGCCTCCGAGCGACCCACGGCCACCTGGTAGTTGTCGCTCCCCCGCTGGTTCGCGTAGCTCCACTGGAACGCGACGGCCTTCTTCTGCCGGTGGGCCTCGACGGTCGGCTGCCCGGGCAGCGGGTCACCGATCGCGTTGTCGTCCGGCTCGCCCGCGACGGTGTTCACCGGCGTCGGCGCCGGCTCGGGTGTCTCCCCACGCGGCCACAGCTGTATGGCGAGCAGCACCACCGCGAGCACCGCCAGCACACCCACCACTGTCGTCAGCACGGGGATACGACGGGCGCGGGCCCCGGACGGCTCCCCGTCAGCTGTGCCCCGGCGGAAACTGGTGGCCTCGACGTCGGGGTCGGTGCGTCCTCGGGGCGACGTCGGCCGACCGGGCGTGGCCCGTGCCGCCGGCTGGGTCTCCGCGTCGGCCCGCTGTCGCGCCCGGGTCGTGGCGTCGGGCTGGGCGCTGACCTGTTGCGGGGCACGGAACCGGGTGGCGTCGGAGTCGGTCGCCTGCCGGGCTCCGGAGTCGAGCGCCTGGTGCCCCTGTTCGTCCAGCACGACGATCTGGGTGCGGCCGAACCGGGCCTCCTGCTCCACCTGCTGCAGTGCTCGCGCGAACGCCATCGCACTGCGGGGACGCACCGCCGGCTGCTTGGCCATCGCCTGCTGCAGCAGCCGGTCGAGCGCAACCGGCACGTCCGGCCGCCGGGTGGACGGCACGGGCGAGCTGCGGATGCGCGGCATCAACGCGTAGGTCGAGTTGTCCTCACCCGGCACCTCGAACGGCGACCTGCCCACCAGCAGGTGCCACAGCGTGGCTGCCAACCCATAGACGTCGGCGGCGGCATCACCGGCGCTGTGGCCGAACAGCACCTCCGGGGCGGCCCAGGGCACCGAGACCCCGCGGTCCTCGTCACTCTCGTCGGCGGCACCGCGTCCGGCGATCCCGAAGTCGGTGAGGCCGGGGTCGCCGTACTGCGTGAGCAGCACGTTGGCGGGTTTGATGTCGCGGTGGGTGATGCCGGCCCGGTGCGCCGTCTCCACGGCGCTCGCGAGCTGGATACCCATCCGCAGGACCTCCTGCACGGTGAACCGCCGCTGCCGCACCCGCACGGCCAGGTTGGGTGGCGGGTAGTACTTCATCACCAGGTAGGGGCGGTCGCCGTCAGCGACGCCGGCGCGGAACACCTGGACGATGTAGGGGTGGTCGGCCAGCTGCGCCATGGTGTCGGCCTCGGCGGTGAACTGGGCGCGCACCGCGTCGGTCAGGCCCTCGCCCTTGAGCACCTTGACCGCCACCGGCATCCGCGGCAGCTGCTGCTCGTACTGGTA
>CAYRLV010000363.1:0-1254 GCA_964425155.1 uncultured Ornithinicoccus sp.
GGAATCTTCGTGAGGTTTGGTGCCCTCAGAGGGCACCAAACCTCACGAAGATTCCTCACAGAGATCGGGGTGGCAGGATGGGCGGACCACGGCCGGGCACGAGGTCGGCAGGCGCCGGAGCGAACGAGTGCCGAGCGAGAGCGAGGAGCAGAGGATGACGCGTTACGGGCAGCAGTACGGGCCGGACTTCACCTTCCTCGGGGTCCCGAGGTGCGACCTCGACGACCCCGACACGTATGCGGAGGCCGACGTCGTGGTCGTCGGTGCACCTTTCGACGGGGGCACCTCCCACCGCGCCGGAACGCGGTTCGGCCCCATGGCGATCCGGGCCACCGACTACCTGCCGCACGACGGGTCACGGCCGAGCCTGGCGTTGCGGACCGATGCCCTGCGCGACCTCACCGTCGTCGACGCCGGTGACGTGGAGATGTACTCCGGTGACGTCGAGGGCTCGCTGCCGAAGCTCGAGGCCGCCGTCGAGCGCGTGGCGCGCGCGGGCGCCATACCGGTCGTCCTCGGTGGGGACCACTCGATCGCCTTCCCGGACGCCAAGGGTGTCGCGAACGTCCTCGGTCACGGTCGGGTGTCGATGATCCACTTCGATGCCCACGCCGACACCGGCGACATCACCTTCGGGTCGCTGTGGGGACACGGGCAGCCGATGCGTCGGTTGATCGAGTCGGGTGCGCTCCGGGGCGACCGCTTCCTGCAGATCGGGCTGCGCGGCTACTGGCCCGAGCCGGAGACGCTCGACTGGATGGCCGGGCAGCGGATGCGCTCCTACGAGATGACCGAGATCGTGCACCGCGGCCTCGAGGAGTGCCTCACCGAGGCCTTTGCGATCGCCACGGACGAGTGCGAGGGCGTCTTCCTGTCGGTGGACATCGACGTGTGCGACCCCGGACACGCGCCGGGCACCGGCACGCCCGAGCCGGGCGGCCTGTCGGCGCGGCAGCTGCTCGACGCGGTGCGCAGGATCTGCCTGGAGCTGCCCGTGGTCGGCGTGGACGTGGTCGAGGTGGCCCCACCGTACGACCACGCGGACATCACCGCGGCTCTGGCGAACCGCGTGGTGCTGGAGGCACTCTCGGCGATCGCGCGCAAGCGTCAGGACGAGCGCGACGGCACTCGCTGGGACCCCGCCCAGCCGTTGCTCGCGAACCGACCCATCCCGGAGGGTAACCTCGGTCCCCACCACTGAGCCTTCTGCCGCAGCTCCTCCGCGGCAGTCTCGCTCCGCTCCATCCTCGCCGC
>CAYRLV010000363.1:1354-4217 GCA_964425155.1 uncultured Ornithinicoccus sp.
TCCTCGCCGCTGTCGTCGCTGCGGCTCTCGCGTGGCGGAAGCTACTCGGTGGTGATGGCGCGCAGGACGTTGAGCTTGGCCGCGCGTCGTGCGGGGAGCACCGCGGCGAGCACGCCCACGATCGCTGCCAGCACGACGAACAGGACCAGCTGCGTCCCCGGCACGGCGAGGTGGGTGATGCCCTGGTCGGACACGGCTCGCTGCAGGACCACTCCGAAGACCAGCCCCATCGCGACACCCAGCACGGCGCCGAGCACGGCGATCGCGATGGACTCCAGCCGGACCATGCGGCGCAGCTGGCGCCGGCTGAGACCGACGGCGCGCAGCAGCCCCACCTCGCGGGTGCGTTCGATGACGCTCAGCGCCAGGGTGTTGATGATGCCGAGCACGGCGATGACGATGGCCAGGCCCAGGAGGGCGTAGATCAGGTACAGCAGCTGGTCGACGCTGGCCCGCTGGGCGTCCGAGAACTCTTGCTGCGACTGGACCGTCACGGTCGGGACGTCCTTGACGATGGCGTCGAGGCGCTGGCCGAGCGTGGTCACGTCGTCCTCGGACTGCGCGTTCACCGCGACGGACGTGTCGAAGCGGGGCAGTTGGGCACCGGTCACCGTGGAGAACGGGACGAGCGCGCTGCCCACGACGTTGGACGAGTCGAACACCCCGACCACGTGCGCCTTCCGGCTGCCCGTGGGGAACTCGAGCGTGAGTGTGTCGCCGACCGAGGCGTGCAGCTTGGTCGCGGTGTCCTTCGAGAGGGCGATCTGCCCGTCACCGACGTCCATGGTGCCCTGCGCCGCGGGGACGTCGAAGATGGATTGGAGCTGCTGCGGGTTCGACGCGGTGAGGTTGAGGGATCGACCGTCCACCTTGGTCGAGACCCACTGCATCTCGGCGACCGCGCCGACACCGTCGGTGGTGCGGACCTGCTCGGCGATCTCGGTCGAGAACGGCTGTCCGATCGCGTTGGACAGCAGGTAGTCGGCGGTGAACTCCTGCTTGACGCTGGCGTCGATGGAGCGGTTGATCGAGGCTCCGAGGACCGACATGGTCGTGACGAGTGCCATCCCGATCATCAGTGCGGACGCCGTCGCGGCGGTGCGACGCGGGTTGCGCAGCGAGTTCTCCGTGGCCAGGGTGCCGACGGTGCCGTAGACGCGTCGGTAGCCGACCCCGAGAGCACGCAGGACCGGCCGGCCGAGCACGGGGCTCATCAGGGCGACGCTGATGAGGATGGCGAAGACGCCCACCCCGACCAGCGCTGCGCCGCTCCCGCCGCTCCCGGCCAATCCCCCGGCCATCAGACCGACCCCCACGACGCCGACCACGCCCGCGACCACCATCCGGCGTCGGATGGAGGACTCCGGGAGCGCGATGTCATCGCGCATCGCCGCGACGGGCGCGATCTTGGCGGCACGTCGCGCGGGCAGATAGGCGGCGAACATGGTGACGAGCAGGCCGACCAGGTACGAGACCACGACCGTCCGGACCGAGAAGACCAGGGCGGTGGCGGACAGATCGAGACCGAACGTGGCGAAGATCGCCTTGAGCGCGGCCGCCAGCCCGAAGCCCCCCAGGAGGCCGAGGGTCGAGCCGAGGAAGCCCACGGCCAGCGCCTCGAGCAGCACGGACTGGGTCACCTGGCGTCGAGCCGCTCCGAGCGCTCGCAGGAGTGCGAGTTCCCGACTGCGCTGGGCCACGAGGATGGAGAAGGTGTTGATGATCAGGAAGGTGCCCACCACCAGCGCGATGGCGGCGAAGACCAGCAGGAAGATGTTGAGGAAGTTCAGCACCGTGCCGATCTGGTCCTGCGTCTCCTTGGCGACCTTGTCCCCGGTGACAGCCTCCACGCCGGAAGGGAGCTTCGACGCTGCCTGCTGGGCCAGCTGCTGCTGGCTGACGTCGTCCTTGGCGGTGAGGGCGATCGAGGTGTAGGCGTCCCGGCCGTCCAGGAAGAGCTGTTGGGCGGTGTGGGTGTCGAACAGGACCAGGGAGGCCCCGGCCAGCCCGCCGCCGCCGAACTCGCCGATGCCGACGAGCGTGGCCTGCAGCCTGGGTTTGGCGCCGGACGTCACCATGTCGACCGTGTCCCCGAGGTGGTAGCCCGCCTTCTCGGCCGTTCTGGGGTCCAGCGCGACCTCGTCCGGGCCGTGGGGGGCGTGGCCACGGGAGATGAGGACCGAGGGCTTTCCGGTGATCGACGGCGCATCGTTGTAGTTGAAGCTGAGGGTGGGTGCCCCGGTGCCGCCGACGAGCTTGCCGTCCTTGCCGACGACGAAGAGGCTCTGGCTGTTGACGGTGCCGTCGACGCGAGCGGCTCCCGGCAGCGACTCCAACGAACGCAGCGTCGACGCCGGGATGGTGCGGGTGTCGATCAGGGCGCTGTTGCCGCTCCAGTTGTCCTGACCGGCCGGACGCACCGTCACGTCGGAGGTGCCGCCCTTGATGATGTCGTCGAAGCTCTTGGACATCGTGTCGGTGAACACGAGCGAACCAGCCACGAAGGCGACGCCGATGACGATCGCGAAGGCGCTGAGGACCAGGCGGATCTTGCGCGCAAACAGGTTGCGCCAGGTGACCTTGAGCACGGTCTCAGGACTCCTGACCGCCGGCGAGGGCCGGGTTCTGCTCGTCGGCGAGGTCGGCCGGCGTCTGGGCGAGCTGGATGCTCGCCATCCGCTCCAGGACCGAGTCGGCCGTGGGGGCGTGGAGTTCGTCCACGATCTTGCCGTCGGCGAGGAAGACCACCCGATCGGTGTATGACGCGGCGACCGGGTCGTGGGTGACCATCACGATCGTCTGGCCGAAGTCGCGCACGCTGCGCTGCAGGAAGGCCAGCACCTCCGCGCCGGAGGTGGAGTCG
>CAYRLV010000364.1:0-4208 GCA_964425155.1 uncultured Ornithinicoccus sp.
GGCGGGCGACGTGGGACGACTGTGTCTCGAGCTCGGCCGGCCCGCCCAGGGACTTCCGGCCGCGCGTCGGGCCGTGGAGCTCGACCCGCTCCGGGACACCGCCTGGCTCACCCTGGCGGAGCTGCAGGAGCGATGCGGCGACCACAGCGCGGCGGCGGCGACCAGGCGGGAGCACCTGCGTGTCACGACGGAGCTGCAGGTCACCGCCGACGCGTGGACCGCGCCCACCGTCAGCTCGGGGGGTCGACCACCTGCACCCGGTGCAGCACGTGGGCAGGGGTGACTGCGGCGACGAGTGCCTCTAAGCGGGTCCGGTCGAGCGTCTGGCCCGGGCCGACCGTGACCTGGACGACCAGGGTCGGCACCGGCTCACCGGGGAGCGGCTCGCCGGGGTCGGCGGCCCAGGCCGTGGCGCCGGACTCGAGCACCTCGACAGGCAGCCCGAAGAAGGCCTCGACCGCCAACTGCACCCCACGGGCCGTCCCCTGCCAGCCGTGCAGCTTCGCCGCGGCGCGCAGCAGCTCACGCTGTCGTGCGGGCCGCTGGCCGGGATCCAGGACCATCCCCACCCAGGTGGCCAGCCACGGCAGCATGTCGTCCGGGGTGGTCGCCAGATCGAAGTAGGCCGGTAGGTTGTCGAGCACCTCGATCTCCGGCGCGAGGACCTCGTCGAGACCGGTGCACAGACCCTGGGTGAAGGGGTCAGCACGGAACAGCCCGGGCAGGGTCTCCCCGATCGGGTGCGGACTCGGCAGTCCCGTGGCGTGCCTCATCGGCGCACCCGCACCTGGTGCTCGTAGGAGAAGACCAGGCTGGTCGGCGGCAAGTCGAGTCGCTGGACCGCGGCCAGTCGGCGGCCCTTCTCCACGTCGCCGCCCGGGCCCTCTGGTTCGGCCGGGTAGAGCGACACACTGACCTCCTCGGCCATGTCCAGTCCCGGGATGCGGGCGAGGGCGGCATGCACCTCGTGTGACTGCACGGAGCGGCCGAACGGCCACCCCGTGCCGTCCGGTCCGCCCTGTAGCGGGTCGAACAGCCGGTAGAGCGCCCGCAGCACGGCGGTGCGGACCTCGTCCGGCTGGAAGCCGGGACGCGCGCTCGCGCTCACCACGGCGGTCAGCCACGTGTACCCGGGTGGCGTGACCAGCAGGCGGGTCCCGATCAGCCGGCGTTCGTCGAGGCTCCGGGCGATCCGTTCGAGGACTCCGCTCGGGGGATCGAGGTCGGCACGGCGGATCCGGCCGACGTCGTCCGCGGCGACGTGCGGCACGACCAGCAGGCGGATGCCGCCGGTCTCCCGGTCGTCCTGTGCCGCAAGGCAGTGCACTCGCGCGACGTCCGGTGCAACCTCACGGGCCAGCTCCTCGAAGTCCTCCCGCGTGACGGCTCGTCCGCGTGACCGCAGCAGCAACGGCCCACGTACCTTGGCCTCATCGAGCGTCTCGGCCTCCGCGCCACCCACCGCCGGAGCGCGGTTCTCGACCCTGGAAATGTAGGGGACGCTCGACTTGAGCACGCGGAGCTGACCGCGCGCGACGTTGCCCCGCTGGCCACCGCCGGTGCGGTATGAGGAGATCCGCACCGTGGCGCGCGCCGGTGGCACGGCGCCGTAGCGGCGGGTGCCCCCGTCCGACTGCCGCACGGCCGGGCCGAACTGGACCTCGCCCGCAAAGGCGTCGAGACGGAAGTGCCGGTCGTCGGGGCCGGACGCCGCGAAGTGCGACACGAGGTGCCACTCGTCGCGTCGGTCACCGTCCTCCACCACCAGGACGCTCGGTTCCTCCCACGGGACCACGGGGTGGCGTCGGAGAGCCATCCGCTGTCCGGCCGTCCCGTCGGAACGCCCCACCTGCTCATGGCGCACGACCTCGGCGTGCAGGGCGGGGACGGTCCCCCCGACGGTGACGGCCGACAGTGCCAGGATCTTCGGCGAGGCGGTGTAGGTGGGCTGGCCCTCCTCGGCTGCCACCAGACGGCAGCGCAACCAGCCGGCCCGTTGGCGGGCGACGATCGAGGTCCGGTGCGTCGCCGGGACGTGCACCACGACGTCGCCCGGCTTGTTGAGCCCGCCCGTCTCGTCCCGGTCCACGTCGCACGGCGACCAGCCGGAACCCGTCCACGCCTCCCAGACGAGGGGTGGACGCCGGGGGTCGACACCCACACCGGCGACCTCACACGTCATACGCATCAACACGGCACACGAGGGGACGGCTTCGGACAGGCCGACGAGGAGTGCGTCGCCGGGCTCGGGTTGCGCGGAGAAGCAAGGGAACCCGTGCTGGCCGTCCAGGGCGCTCGTCGTCTCCACGGGTTCGGACCCGTGCGGGTGCGATGCTGTGGCGGCCAGCGAGCAGGGGAGGATCTCCAAGTCGGACAGCGTGGAGAACACGACCGGTTCGTGGATGTCGGTGCGAGCCGTGGCCACCTCCGTCTCCGCCCGGACGAGCACCGTCTCCGGCTGGGGCGCGGACAGCCAGAAGGTCACGTCGCCGCGCGCCGCTGCGGGTGGTCGCAGTTCGACGCCGATCAGCTCGAGGAACTTCACATAGTGGCGGTCGGGCACGCGGTTGAGCCGGTAGATCAGCTGGTCCACCATGTGCGCGAAGGCCTCGATGAGGGTGATGCCGGGGTCCGAGACGTTGTGGTCGGTCCACTCCGGACACCGTTGCTGCACTGAGCGTTTCGCGTCGTCGACGAGGTCCTGAAAACGGCGGTCGTCCAGGTCTGGTGCGGGGAGCACATCACTCACCGGCCTGCTCGTGATCGGGGATGACATAGAAGGGGAACACCAGGTTGCGCGGGTCGTTGAGCCCCCGGATCGCATAGCTGATGTCGATGTGCAGGGTGCCCGAGTCGATCGCGTCGAAGCCGACCGTCACGCCGAGCAGGTCGATGCGTGGCTCCCACCGGGTCAGGGCCTCGCGGACGTCGTGGGCGATCTGTCCGGCGGTGGCCGAGTTGGCCGGGCCGAACACGTGGTCGTGGATGCGGCAGCCGAACTCGGGCCGCATCGGGCGCTCGCCGCAGGCCGTCCCGAGGATCAGCCGGATCGACTCCTCGATCTCGCGGTCTCGCACGACGAGGGCGATCGCCCCGGTCGCATCGGTGCTGACCGGGAAGGCCCAGCCGGCGCCCACGAAGTCGACGGACACGGTGGCTCACCCGCCGATCAACACGGTCGGGGCGCCCATGACGATCGGCGAGCCGCAGGCGGCGAGGTCGCCCACCCGGGCAGCGGGGAGACCACCGATGAGCACCGTGGGACAGCAGGGCGGCACGATCGTCGAGGGGGGATGGACCGCCGGGGGAGGGAAGGAACACACGTGGGGGGTGCCGGTGGTCGCGGCAGGCAGCCCCCCGATGAGCACCGTGGGGACTCCCGGGCCGCCGATGATGCCGGGGTGACCCGTCGGGTCCCCGACTCGTGCTGCCGGTGGCATGCCGTCGCCTCCTTCAGTTGATCCTGACGAGGGCCGCGGTGAGGGAGCACTGGGCTCCGCCCTTGACCTCGGTGGTGGCCGAGCCCTCGAGCTTGGCCGTGGCGCCGCTGAGCTCCAGCTGTCCGCCGGTGCTGACGGCGACCTTCCCCGCGCCGCCGTCGACCGTGACGCCGTTCGTGGCGGTGAGGCTGATTCGGCCTGCGCTGAGGTCGAGATCCGCCGAGGAGGCGTCGACGCGCACCCCCTGGGTGCCGGCGATCCGCACGGTGCCGTCGCTGTGGACGTCGATCGTGGTGCTGGCCGCGTCCATGCTGAGCACGAGGCTGTCGCCGCTGGTCCGCACCGCCACGCCGTCGGCACCGCCTTGCTGGTCCAGCAGGTCGATCCGGTGCCCGCGGCGGGAGACCATCGACCGCCGGTTGACCGCACCGGTGCCGGAGTCGATGAGCTCCGTTCCCGTCGACAGGGGCAGGTCCACTCCGTTGTGCAGGCCACCGAGCACGAACGGCCGGCGCACATCACCGTGGCCGAACGCCACGAGCACCTCGTCACCGACCTCCGGCAGGACCATCCATCCGCGGTCCCTTCCGGCACCCCACTGGAGGGTCCGGGCCCAACTGCTCGTGTAGGTGTCGGAGAGCCACGGCAGGCTGATCTTCACGCGTCCCAGCCCTTGTGGGTCGTTGACGTCGGTCACCACGCCCACGACGACCCCTCGGGGCGCTGCCGGGGCGTCACCGGTCGAGGCCAGGCCGAGCAGACTGCGCT
>CAYRLV010000365.1:0-4194 GCA_964425155.1 uncultured Ornithinicoccus sp.
GATTCACCGCGAAGTCCCCGCTGTTCGCCAACGAGCAGATCCACCTCGTCGGGCGGCAGACCGAGGGCGGCGTCCATGAGCTGCAGGCGATCGCCCCGGATGGGAAGGTCGCGATCGCGGCGACCGTGACGACGGAGGGGTGAGGATCGGCGGATGAAAGAGCATCTTCTAGACCGGCCCAAGCAATGTCGCGCCTTCGGTGGCTTCCAACTGTAAAACTGGCAAGGGACAGAAACGGACCCACCTCAGATTCGTATCTGTCGCCCCGCTCTCAACCCGCCGACAAGGGTATGGCTGAGATGAAGATACTTTTAATTCTAGCTTAGGGCTTGATAGTGGGCGAGTGTTGTACGGGGATGTTGAAAGATTGTGGGGAGCCATACCCAGCTAATATGCATTACATGAAGCAGGACGTCCTCGAGGTTGTAGGCGCAGTGATACGCGGCGATGTAGACGGGGCGCCTGCCGTTTTGGCGTTCCGTCGGTGTGCGGAAAAATCTGCCGGAGGCAAGTGGGAATTCCCTGGCGGAAAAGTCGAGCAGACTGAAACTCAATCAGCTGCACTTGCTCGTGAAATTCGCGAAGAGCTAGGCATTGAAATTTGCGTGGGTCAGCTAGTGGCTCGGGCTTGCACCCCTGTCGGCAGCCGAGTGATAGATCTTTCTTGCTATTGGGTAACGGTGCAAGAAGTCCCGACAGAAAGCAGCGACCACGACGCAATCCAATGGGTGACCTTGGCCAACTTGTGCACGCTGGACTGGGCAGAGCCTGATCTTCCGGCAGTCGAGGCGATCGAAGCTGCTATGTCCGAGGGCCTGGGAGGTGCGCACAATAATGAGTGACGGCAATCTACGTCCCGGGCTCTATGAACGACTGGTCGATGGATCGGTGAACTCGCTCATTGAAAATTTGGGTGACGCGCTCCACGCCGATATGCAATCAGTCGATATCGAAGACTATCCGGCGCTTGCTGCGCACCATATTGGACTCAAAGTTAAGGCTGCGCTGACTCAAGCGGATGCTGAGAAACGAGTATCGATAGCCAATGAGATTCTTCGCGTGCTACCGGGGAACGAAAACGAGCACATACTTAACTGCAGTCCTGATGTGTTGATGTCGATCTACGAAGAATCACCAGCGAAGCGACCTTCGACTCCGTTGACTGAAACTGCGCTCTTCACGAATGCCGCGGAGACTCCGAGCCTCAACTCAGAGCTGCGGTTGGAGATGGAAAGCGCGGACCGTGTTGATTTGCTGTGCGCCTTCGTCAAATGGAGTGGAATCACAGTGTTAGAACGGGGGCTTCGGCGTCTGCGAGAACGGGGAGTGCCGATTCGTGTCCTGACGACAACGTACATTGGTGCCACTGAGCGCAGAGCCCTCGATCGTCTTGTCGACGAGTTCGGCGCCGAGGTACGAGTCAATTACGATTCGCGAACAACGCACTTGCATGCGAAAGCTTGGCTCTTTTATCGCGAATCTGGCTTCGACACAGGTTACATAGGAAGTTCCAACTTGAGCCGGACAGCGCTTGTCGACGGGCTCGAATGGAACGTCAGAGTATCGCGAGAAGCGACTCCACCGTTGATGGACAACTTTGACGCCACGTTTGAGTCGTACTGGGCGTCCAACGAATTCGCGGATTACAAGCCCTCCCGCGACGCCCGGCGTCTTGACGACTCGTTAGCCAGTGCTCGTGCAGGGGGTACTCAGGCAGCGCGAACTTCGTCGTCGGGGGTCACGACGCATTTTTTGGATGTTCGTCCATTTCCTCACCAGGCCGAGATGCTTGAGGAGCTTGCGTCGGAGAGGCGCGAACACGGCCGTACTCGGAACCTGCTTGTTGCGGCAACGGGCACAGGAAAGACTGTTGTGGCAGCGTTGGACTATGCACGACTCGCACGCGAGTCACTGGAGTCGACGCGAGTACGCAAGATGATGCCTAAACCACTGAGGCTTCTATTCGTGGCTCACCGCAAGGAAATTCTTGACCAGGCGCTGGACACGTATCGTTCCGTACTCAAGCGTGGCGATTTTGGGTCTTTGCTGCTAGGCGGGAGTCCCGCAGGCGATCGAGACCATGTTTTTGCTTCGATTCAGTCGCTGTCGCGCGATGATCAACTTCAACAGTGGAAACCTGACCATTTTGATGTTGTTGTGATTGACGAGTTTCATCACGCGGCAGCTGCCACATATCGAAAAATTCTCAATTGGTTCAAACCGGCGCAGTTGCTCGGCCTGACTGCAACCCCGGAAAGAGCTGATGGGGTCAACGTGGCGCAAGCGTTTTTCGATGGACGGATCGCAAGCGAGTTGCGTCTGTGGGACGCATTGGATGCGGATCTACTGGTGCCTTTTCATTACTACGGAATTGCAGACAATGTCGACCTACGCGGTGTGACATTTCGGGCAGGCGGTTACGATTCCGCTGAACTGTCAGAGATCTATACCGGAAATGATGACCGTGCCGCTCTCATCGTTGAGCAGGTGGGAGAGAAGATCCTGGACCCGCAAGCGATGAGGGCGTTGGGATTCTGTGTGAGCGTGGACCATGCTCACTATATGGCGGAAGTGTTCACTCGCGCAGGAATCGAGTCTGTCGCACTGAGTGGACAGTCGACAACGGACAACCGTGATGCTGCACTTCGCCGACTTAGGACAGGAGAAGTGCAGTGCATCTTTACCGTGGACCTTTTTAACGAAGGAGTGGATGTACCCGAAGTCGACACTGTACTCATGCTCCGTCCGACTCAATCTGCAACCGTCTTTCTGCAGCAGCTGGGTCGTGGTCTCCGTCGTGCAGCAGGCAAGGCGCTGCTAACTGTCCTAGATTTTGTGGGGCATCAGCATGAGAAGTTCCGGTTTGATATCCCGCTGCGCGCGATGACCGGTGTTCCGCGGGGGAGATTGTTTCACGCGGTGGAGAACGGATTCCCGCAAATGCCGGGCGGGTCGCAGATTGTCCTCGACCGGGTGGCTGAAGAGCGGGTAATCGACAGCATTAAGAGTCAGCTGTCGTTGACAACCAAAGCTCTGGTGTCGGACGTGCGCGAGAACATCCCTGACGGCACGAACGCGCTCGAATATCGACTGAGCGACTACCTCGCGGAGTCGGGAAGAGGCCTACCGGATATTTATAAGCCGGCTACCAGGAGGATGTCGGGGCTGGAGCTACCTGCAACATGGTCGGCAGTGCGACACCTGGCTTTCGGCAGCCATAGCGACAGCGCCATAGAAAACGAGCTTGCTGCCCAGATTATGCGCAGAGTGAGCGCGCTGACCCATGTTGACGATGTAGAACGTGCTTTGGAATATCGTCGAATTATTTCGTCCGAAGCCCCATCGGATGAATTAGTTGCCAGCCCATATGCTGCAATGCTCTACTACGCATTCTGGCCAAAAGGAGATGGTGGATCGATCGCCGAGGGCCTCGACGAAATTCGTTCGAACCAGGTGCTATGCCAGGAACTGGATCAACTGCTCACTGTTACATCATCGATGCATCGTCTGACACCACGGCGCCTTGAAAGCGATCTTGATGGTATTCCTCTTCGGACACACGCACGATATTCTCGTGAGGAATTGTTGTCGGCTCTTGGGATGGGAGTGAACGAGAAGCCTCAGCCTGGAAACTTCCGTGAAGGAGTGAAATGGTTCAAGGAGCATAAGACAGACGCCCTCCTCATTACTCTCCGGAAGTCTGATGCGGACTTCTCCCCGTCGACTCGCTACAGGGATTATGCACTTACACCGCATTTGTTCCACTGGGAGTCACAGTCCGGAACTTCAATTGAGAGTCCAACGGGCCAACGATATATCCACCATCGCGAATATGGGACGAACGTCCTTCTGTTCGTGCGCCACGCGAAGGTAGGAGATCTGGGAACGGAACCCTATACATGTTTGGGTACTGCTAAGTATGTATCGCACGAGGGCTCGCGGCCCATTCAGGTCGTGTGGCAGCTCGATCGGCCGATGCCTACTGATCTATTTCTTGCGGCAAAAGCGGTCGCTTAGACCGATCTTAAGGATCCTGACTCTGTGGTTCATGTTTGTACAGATCTTGGATTGCCGTTGCTACTCTTGCCGAGCGCGCCAGAAGTGTCCGTCGGCTTGATCGACTACTGGCCGAGGCCGAGCGAGCGTCGATGTTGAGCGAGTTCAGCTCGTAGATAGGAGCAGAGCCTCCCACGC
>CAYRLV010000366.1:0-4182 GCA_964425155.1 uncultured Ornithinicoccus sp.
ACCCTCTACCTGGTCACCCGCTCCCTGGGACCCCAAGGGCACCGGTCAGGCACGATGGGCCACCAGGTGGAAGCCGGCGCTGAACGCGTTCGCCGTCACCTTCGCCGACCGCATGCCGCCGAGAACCTCTAACCACAAATGCCGGTTACACCGTTATCCGTCCCCCGGAGCCAGCCGACCGACTCGGTTTGGCGGCCGCTCCCGTCGGTCAGTCGTCGGACGACGGCTTCTGGTCGCCCTTGTCACCGCCGCCGTTGCCGTTGCCACCCTTGGGGTTGGGGGGCGTCTTCTTGGGCTTCTCCGGAGGTTTGGTGTCCTCCGGAGGCGGCGTCGTCGTCTTCTCCGGCGTCTTGGTCGGCGTGCTCTTCGGCGGCTCGGTGGTCTTCTCCGGCGGCTCCGGAGTGTTCTCCGGCGGCGGAGGCTCCTCCGTCTCCTCCGGCTCGGGCGGCGCCGGGACGTAGCCGGTGGACGGGTAGACCCAGACGGTGTCGCCCTCGGTCACCCGGCTGCCCGCGCTCGGCGACGTCTGGGCCACCGTGCCCTGCGGGTAGGTGGAGTAGACGTCGTGGCCCTCACGTCCGTTGAGCCCGGCCTGCTTCAAGGTCTTGAGCGCCTCGTCGACCGACAGCCCGGTGACGCTGGGCACGGTGACGCGTTCGCCGTGCTTCATCTTGTCGCTGGGCTTCTCGAACTTCTTGATCGGCTCGCCGTCGAGCGCGCGGTCCATGATCGCCTTCCACGTGGGCGCGGCGATCGTGGAGCCGAACAACCAGCCCTCGTGGAACTTGCCGGCGAGGGTGAAGTCCTTGACCTTCCTCTGGCTGTTGACAGGATTCCCCACCCAGACCGAGGTCACCAGCTGCGGGGTGTAGCCGGTGAACCAGCTCTGCTTTCCGCCGTCGGTGGTCCCCGTCTTACCGGCGGCGGGACGGCCGTCGGCCAGCTTGTTGCCGCGGGCGGTGCCGTCGTCGTCCAGGACGTGGGTGAAGATCGAGGTGACGCCGTTGGCGACGTCGGGGTCGATGACCTGCTTGCAGTCCTTCTTCTTGATCGGCAGCTTCGTGCCGTCCGCCTTGGTGATCGAGACGACAGGCGTCGGCACGCAGTACTTGCCCTCTGAGGCGATGGTGGCGAAGGCCGACGCCACGGACATCGGCGAAGAGCCGCTCGTGCCTAGAGTGATGGACGCGGGGTTGGCGTCAATCGGGTCACCGTCGCTCTGGTGCAGGCCCATCTCGGTCATCGTCTTCTGGATCTTGCAGGTGCCGAGCTTGGAGACCAGCTCGGCGAACCCGGTGTTGAGCGAGTACGCGGTCATCTTGGTCAACGAGATCGGTCCGGCATAGGTGCCGATGTCGTTGGCCACGGGCCAGTCGGACACCATGCCCCCGCCGCACTTGTTCTTGGGGAAATCGTCAGGGGTGAAGATCACCGAACGTCCAGAAGTGGGGGGTGGCACATTGACTTCGGAGTCGATCGGCATGCCCGACTCGAGGGCGGCGGTGATGGCGAAGAGCTTGGCGGTCGAGCCGATCTGGAACCCGCCGGACGAGCCGTAGCGCTCGTCGACGGCGTAGTTGACGGTGGTGTTGCCCCGGCCGGGCTTGAGGGAGTACTTCGTGTTCTGCGCGATCGCGAGGACGTGCCCGGTGCCCGGCTCGACGATGGCAGCCGCCGCGCCCAGCTTGAGGTCGTTCTTGGTCGGCACCGCCTTGATCAGCTGCTTGTGGGCCATCTTCGCGAGCTTGGGCTCGAGGGTGGTCTTGATGGTCAGGCCGCCCCGGTTGATCAGCCGCTCGCGCTCCTCGACGGTCTTGCCCAGGGCCGGCTGCTGCTTGAGCCAGGACATGACGTAGGAGCAGAAGTACGGGTACTGCGAGGCCGTGCAGTTGTTCTTGGGGTAGGTGACGTTCAGCTTGATCTTGCTGGCCTTGGCCTTCTTCCACTCCTTGGTGGTGATCAGCTTCTGCTGGTGCATCTTGTTGAGCACCACGTTGCGGCGGTGCTTGGCGGCCTCGGGGTAGTGGATCGGGTCAGTCACCCCGGGCTGGTTGACGATGCCCGCCAGCATCGCCGACTGCGGCAGGTTCAGCTGGCTGGCGTGGATGCCGAAGTAGTGCCGTGCGGCCGCCTCCACGCCGTAGGCCTGGTCGCCGTAGTAGGCGATGTTGAGGTAGCCCTGCAGGATCTGGTCCTTGGTCATCTTCTTCTCGAGGGTGACCGCGTACTTCAGTTCCTGGAGCTTGCGCGCGATCCCGGCCCAGCCGTGCCGGACGGTGGCCTCCTGGGCGGCCTCGGTGTTGCCGGCGGCCAGCGCGTTCTCCTGCAGCGAGATCTTGACGAACTGCTGGGTCAGCGTCGAGGCACCCTGGGTGGTCGGGTTGAGCGCGTTGAACGCCACCGCTCGGGCGACGCCCTGCAGGTCGATGCCGCCGTGCTCGTAGAACCGCTCGTCCTCGATGGCGACCTGGGCCTTGCGCATGATCGGCGCGATCTTCTTCAGCGGCACGACGGTGCGGTTCTCGTCGGCCGGTGTCGCGATGACCGTGCCGTCGGCGGCGTAGATCTTGGACTGCTGCGCGAGCGGGTTGGAGGAGAAGGTGCCGGGCAGCGAGTCGAACAGGCCGACTCCCTGACGGGTCATCGCGCCGGTGGCACCCACCGCGGGGATGACCAGTCCGGCACCGAGCAGGCCGAGCACCACGGAGGTCGCGAGAAACGCCCCGAGCAGGCTCAGGACGTTGGCCAGTTTGGTGGCTTGACGCTGCATGGGGGCCAGCGTAACGCGGGCGGGCGCGTGTCCCCGATTCCGCGCGCCGGGAGTGACTAGTCATTTGTGACTATGCGGAAACCGCCCTGCGGGGTCATGGTGCCGTACGACGGCTGTCCCTAGTGTCAGGGGAGTCAGATTTTACCTTCTGTTGAAGGTTTCTTGACCAACAGTCGGCCTGCAGTTGAAAGACGAAGGGGAAGACAGTGACCGCGATCGTGAGCCGGGAGCCCGGGAGCCAGCCTGCGGAGCCGGAGGGCTGGGTGACCGAGTGGGCCCCCTTGGCCGCGTGCCGCACACTGGAGCCGGACGCACTGTTCGTGCGAGGGGCTGCCCAGCAGCAGGCCAAGCAGGTGTGCATCGGCTGCCCGGTGATCGCGGAGTGCCTCGCGGACGCGCTGGACAACCGCACCGAGTTCGGTGTGTGGGGAGGTATGACGGAACGCGAGCGCCGCGCGCTGCTGAAGCGTCGTCCTGAGGTCAAGTCCTGGAAGGCGCTCTTCCAGATGGATCGGGCCCGGCGCCAGGCCGCTTCCTAGGGCCTTCGCACCTTCTGCTCGGAGTTGCTGGGAGTCTCCCCCACCCTGCACTGGAGATTCCCAGCAGCTTCCGGGGGGCGGGCGGTTTGGGGGAGTCGCGCGCAGGGCAACGGATCAGTCGGCAGCCAGGGCGGCGCCGATCTCGCGCAGGCCGGGCAGGTCGTGGATGTCCGAGGTTGCCGCCGGCACGACCACCAGGGGGGTCTCGGGATAGGCCGCGGCGAATGCCCGGGCCCGTGCGGCGTGCCTGCCCGCGGTCTCGGCCAGGTCGGCGTGCACCCGCAGGATGGCGGCGGTGACCGAGTCGTCCGGCAGGTTCTCGGCCGCCGCGAGGGCGCGGCCGGCGGACAGGCCGTTCGCCCGGGTCCGCTGCATCCGGTTGACCACGACGCCGGCCAGCGGCATGTCGTCCTCGTCGAGCCGGTCCACGAAGAAGGCCGCCTCACGCAGGGCGTCGCGCTCCGGGGTCGCGACGACCAGGAACCGGGTGCCCTCCTGCTGGAGCAGGGCGTAGGTCTGGTCGGCCCGCTCCCGGAAACCCCCGAACATCGTGTCGAGAGCCGCGACGAAGGTCTGCACGTCGCTCAGCATCTGCGCGCCCAGCACCTTCCCGAGTGCCTGGGTGACCAGTCCGACGCCGGCGCTGAAGACCTTGAGGTAGGCGCGACTGCCCGCCTTCGCCGGCGCGGCGAGCACCCGGATCAGCCGCCCGTCCAGGAAGGAGCCCAGCCGGCTCGGCGCGTCCAGGAAGTCCAGCGCCGACCGCGACGGAGGGGTGTCCACGACGATGAGGTCCCAGCGTGGCGCCTCGCCGCCGGGCCCCAGCTCGGCGTGCAGCTGCCCGAGCCGTTCCATCGCCATGTACTCCTGGGT
>CAYRLV010000367.1:0-4177 GCA_964425155.1 uncultured Ornithinicoccus sp.
GACCGTGGCCGAGAACCTCGCGCACATCCGGCCGCCGGACCCGGACGGCCACGTGCTGCGCGCGATGCAGGACCCGATCCACGCGACGGGTGGCCTGACCATCCTGCGCGGGACCCTCGCTCCCGAGGGTGCCGTGGTCAAGTCCGCCGGCTTCGAGGGCGAGGTCTTCGAGGGCACCGCTCGGGTGTTCGACGGCGAACGCGCCGCGATGGACGCGGTGGAGTCGGGCGCGCTGAAGGCCGGCGACGTCGTGGTGATCCGCTACGAGGGCCCCAAGGGCGGGCCGGGGATGCGCGAGATGCTCGCGGTCACCGGGGCGATCAAGGGTGCCGGGTTGGGCAAGGACGTGCTGCTGCTCACCGACGGCCGGTTCTCCGGCGGCACCACGGGGCTGTGCATCGGGCACGTGGCACCCGAGGCGGTCGACGGCGGCCCGATCGCGTTCGTGCGCGACGGCGACACCATCCGGGTCGACGTTTCGGCGGGCACGCTCGACGTCGACGTGGACGAGGCCGAGCTGGCGCGGCGCGCCGAGGGATTCGAGCCGCCGGAGGGCAAGTACCCGCGCGGCGTCCTGGCCAAGTACCGCCGCCTGGTGGGCAGCGCCGCATACGGCGCGGTCTGCAGCTGAGTCCCTGGTGGGTCGGGGGAGCCCGGGCCCCGGCGTGGACGTGACCGAGGCGATCGCGTCCCTCGAGCCCGGCTACGACGCGTTGCTCCGCACGCTCACCGCGCTGGTCGAGCCGGACCCCAGGGTGCGGGCGCTCTGGCTGACCGGCTCGGTCGGACGCGGCGTCGCGGACGCGGGCAGCGACCTCGACGTGCTGGTGACGGTCACCTCGACGGAGGAGTTCACCGACCCGGCGATCTGGGCCCCACTGAACCCGGTGATCAGCACCCCGATCCCGGGCCTCCCGGGGTGCTTCGCGTTCACGACGCGTGGCGGGCTGCGGGTGGACCTGGTGCTCGAGACCCCGGCCGACGTGGCGACCACCCACTACCGGCACCGGGTGCGGGTCTTCGATCGGGACGGCTTGGTCGTCCCGCAGCCGGACGACGACGGCTCCGGCCCCGATCTGGAGCAGATGAGCGCGGTGCTCACCGAGTACTTCCGGCACGGGGCGATCTTTCCCGCAGCCGTGGTCGCCCGGGAGGACTGGCTGCTGGGCCAGGTGGCGGTGCACAACGGCGCGCGGATGCTCTACGAGCTGTTCGTGCTGTCCAACGCGCCGCTGCCACCGATGGGGATCAAGCAGTGGAGCAGCAAGCTCACCGCCGACCAGCGGCAGGTGCTCGCGGCGCTCGAGCCGCCGCGGGCCACGCGCGACGAGGTCGTGTCCGCGATGCGCGCGGTGCGTGCCGCCATCGAGACGCACGGCCGGGCTGCGGTCGAGCGGTCGGGCGGCACGTGGCCGGCGGAGCTCGAGGGCATGACCACCGCCTACTGGCGGCGCCACGGCCTGCTCTGATCGTGGAGCTCGTGTGGTTCCCGTTTCCGAGGCTGGGTCGCGCCGGTGAAGGGCCACTCACGCTGGCCTGACCTCGCGACACGCCGCACGACACGCCGGTATGGGCGGCCGCTCACCCGAGTCATGCCAGCGCGAGTTGTCACCCTGGAACCAGCCACCCCTACCCGCGGCCGAAACGGGCCGGCCGGCGCGGTGCTGCTCGCCGTCCCGGGAAGGGCCGTCCGTGACGCGGACCACGCGTCCGTATGGCGAGACGACCGGTCCGCGCGATTGACACCGGTCGCGGGGTGGAGCACGGTTGGCTCGTGGCCCGAATTCTCGTACTCACCTAGCGTGCCCGCTCCCGCCGGAGCGAGCACGCTGCCCCTCATGTCCACTTGGGACGGGGGGCTTTTTTGTTCCCGAATCGGGCCTGGCCCCAGCACGATCCTTGAAAGTGGTGACGACAGTGACGGATGGCAAGGCCACCGCGCCCCACCCCGCGCCGCCGGCGGCGGCGCCCGCCGCTCCGACTCCCGCCGACCTGGCGGCCCGTCCGGCTCTCCGGGCGGCCGAGCCGGTCACGGGCGCCGAGAGTCTGGTCAAGGCGCTCGAGGCGGTCGGTGTCGACACCGTGTTCGGGATCCCCGGCGGGGCGATCCTGCCGGCCTACGACCCGCTGCTCGACTCCACCAGGCTGCGGCACGTGCTCGTGCGGCACGAGCAGGGCGCCGGGCACGCGGCCGAGGGGTACGCATCGGCCACCGGCAAGGTCGGGGTCTGCATGGCCACCAGCGGCCCGGGGGCCACGAACCTGGTCACACCGCTCGCCAACGCCTACATGGACTCGGTGCCGATCGTGGCGATCACCGGGCAGGTCAATTCGCGCGCCATCGGTACGGATGCCTTCCAGGAAGCCGATATCCGGGGCATCAGCATGCCGATCACCAAGCACAACTACCTCGTGACGGACGCCGACGACATCCCCCGGGTCATCACGGAGGCGTTCCACATCGCCTCGACCGGGCGTCCGGGACCGGTGCTGGTCGACATCGCCAAGGACGCGCTGCAGGCCGAGACCACGTTCGACTGGCCGCCGAAGGTCGCGCTGCCCGGCTACCACCCGGGAACCCGGCCGCACGCCAAGCAGATCCGCGAGGCCGCCAGGGTCATCCGGGAGTCCCGTCGACCGGTCCTCTACGTCGGCGGCGGGGTGATCCGGGCAGGGGCGAGCGCCAAGCTGCGCGAGCTGGTCGAACTCACCCAGATCCCCGTGGTCACGACCCTGATGGCCCGGGGCGCGGTGCCGGACAGCCATCCGTTGCACCTCGGCATGCCGGGGATGCACGGCAGCGTCGCCGCCGTCACCGCGTTGCAGAAGTCCGACCTGCTGATCACCCTCGGCTCCCGGTTCGACGACCGGGTGACCGGCAAGCTGTCGACGTTCGCTCCCGAGGCGACGGTGATCCACGCCGACATCGACCCCGCCGAGATCTCCAAGAACCGCGTGGCGGACGTGCCGATCGTCGGCGACGTCGCGGAGGTGGTGTCCGAGCTGATCGAGGCGCTGTCGACCGGGGCCGAACCGGTCGACCCGAGCCGGGCAGAGGCCTGGCGGACCCAGGTGCAGCAGTGGAAGGCCGACTACCCGGTCGGCTACACCGCACCCGAGGGTGACGGCGTGCCGCCGCAGTACGTCATCGAGCGGCTCGGCGCGCTGAGCGGGCCCGACTCGACCTATGTCTCCGGTGTGGGCCAGCACCAGATGTGGGCCGCGCAGTTCATCGAGTACGAACGGCCGAACAGCTGGATCAACTCCGGCGGGCTGGGCACGATGGGTTTCGCCGTGCCGGCCGCCATGGGGGCCCAGGCCGCCGAGCCCGACCGGACCGTGTGGGCGATCGACGGCGACGGCTGCTTCCAGATGACCAACCAGGAGCTCGCGACCTGCGTCATCAACGACATCCCGATCAAGGTCGCGGTCATCAACAACTCGAGCCTGGGCATGGTCCGGCAGTGGCAGACGCTGTTCTACAACGAGCGCTACTCCAACACCGACCTGCACACGAGCGTGGGCCAGCGGGTGCCGGACTTCGTCAAGCTGGCCGAGGCCTACGGCTGCGTCGGCCTGCGCTGCGAGTCCGTGGAGGACGTGGACGCGACCATCGCCAAGGCGCTGGAGATCAACGACCGACCGGTCGTGGTCGACTTCGTCGTGGAACGGGACGCGATGGTGTGGCCGATGGTGCCGGCCGGCGTGAGCAACGACCAGATCCAGATCGCGCGGGACAGCACCCCGGTCTGGGACCGGGACGAGGACTAGAACGAGGACTGGGACGAGGAATCAGCGATGACCAAACACACCCTGTCGGTGCTGGTGGAGAACAAGCCCGGCGTGCTGGCCCGGATCGCCGGGCTCTTCTCCCGGCGTGGCTTCAACATCGACTCGCTCGCGGTCGGGCCGACCGAGATCGAGGAGATCTCCCGGATGACCGTCGCCGTCGACGTGGAGTCGCTCGCGCTGGAGCAGGTCACCAAGCAGCTCAACAAGCTGGTCGAGGTGCTCAAGGTGGTCGAGCTGGAGGCGGACGCCTCGGTGCAGCGGGAGATCCTGCTGATCAAGGTCCGCGCGGACAGCCAGACCCGCTCGGGCATCCTCGAGATCGTCGAGCTGTTCCGCGCCAAGGTCGTCGACGTGTCGCCCGACGCGGTCACCATCGAGGCGACCG
>CAYRLV010000368.1:0-4165 GCA_964425155.1 uncultured Ornithinicoccus sp.
ACGGCTCGCCCCAGTAGCGCTGCCGGGAGAACAGCCAGTCGCGCAGCCGGTAGGTGACCGTGCCCCGTCCGGCTCCGGTGCTCTCCAGCCAGGCGATGATGGTGCGCTTCGCCTCGGCGACGGCCATCCCGTCCAGGCTGATCTCGTCGTTCGCCGAGTTGATGGCCGGCCCCTCACCCGCGTAGGCCTGGTCGGCCGGATGCCCCTCGGGGGGCTGCACCGTGAAGATGATCGGCAGGCCGAACCGGGTCGCGAACTCGAAGTCGCGCTGGTCACCGCCGGGCACACCCATGACGGCGCCGGTGCCGTAGCCCATCAGCACGTAGTCGCCGACGAACACCGGGATCTGCTCGCCCGTCACGGGATTCGTCGCGTGGCTGCCGGTGAAGACGCCGGTCTTGTCCTTGCCCTCGGACTGCCGGTCCACGTCGGTCTTGCGGGACGCCGCCAAGCGGTATGCCGCGACCGCGGCCTGCGGGGTGTCCTCGCCACCGGTCCACTCGGGGTTGGTGCCCTCGGCCCAGCCGCCGGACACGACCAGCGAGTCGACCAGCGGGTGCTCCGGCGCCAGCACCATGAAGGTGGTGCCGAACAGCGTGTCCGGCCGGGTGGTGAAGACCTCGATCGTCTCCTGCTGCCCGGAGGTGGTGGTGACCGGGAAGGCGACCTGCGCGCCCTCGGACCGGCCGATCCAGTTGCGCTGCATCAGCTTGACCTTCTCGGGCCAGTCCACCCGGTCCAGGTCGTCGGCCAGCCGGTCGGCGTACTTGGTGATCCGCATCATCCACTGCGACAGGCTGCGCCGGAACACCGGGAAGTTGCCGCGCTCGGAGCGGCCCTCGGCGGTGACCTCCTCGTTGGACAGCACCGTGCCCAGCCCCGGGCACCAGTTCACCGGCGCCTCGGACTGGTAGGCCAGCCGCTCACCGTCCACCGCGGCCCGCCGCTCGTCCTCGGACAGCTCCGCCCACGGCCGACCGTCGGGCGTGGGCCGCGCGCCGGACTCGTAGGCCTCGACCAGCGTGGCGATCGGGCGCGCCCGACCCTCGCTCTCGTCATACCAGCTCTCGTAGATCTGGGTGAAGATCCACTGCGTCCAGCGGTAGTACTCGGGGTCGATCGTCGCGATGCTGCGGCGGTCGTCGTGGCCCAGCCCCAGCCGGCGCAGCTGGCGCCGCATCGTGACGATGTTCTCCTCGGTGGTCTTGCGCGGGTGCTGGCCGGTCTGCACGGCGTACTGCTCCGCGGGCAGCCCGAACGCGTCGTAGCCCAGGCAGTGCAGCACGTTCTTGCCGGTCATCCGCTGGTAGCGGGCGAACACGTCGGTCGCGATGTAGCCCAGCGGGTGCCCGACGTGCAGCCCGGCGCCCGAGGGGTAGGGGAACATGTCGAGGATGTACATCTTCCCCTGGCCGCTGCGCGCCGCGAAGCCCTCCGGGTCGGCCCACGGGCCGGCCGGGTTGGGCGCGTGGAAGGTGCCCTCGCTCTCCCACCGGTCCTGCCAGGCCGTCTCGATCCGGCCGGCCAGCGCGGCGGTGTAGCGGTAGGGGGTGTCGTTCATCCTCGGGATCCTCTTTCGGTCACGGTCCTGCGCGCGTGCTCGCGCCCCTGCAGCGGTGTCGGACCCACCGTCGGACATGAGAAAACCCCTCGACCAGGAGGGGTTTGCCGCGTTGAGGTCCGATCGGTCAACGCGGCTGCAGAAGGAGGAGGCTGCGGCGCATGGCCTCAGGTTAGCGCATCGTCGCAGGTCACCGCGATCGAGTGGCACCGGTGGGCGCGGCGGCCGCGACCGAGCGCGCTCAGGAGAGCACGCCGACCACCATCAGGGTCTGGCCCACGTGGTAGGCCACCATCACGACCAGCTCCGCCCGCGGCCGACTCCCGACGAACCGGTCGAGCCCGAGCACCAGGTCGGACAGCAGGAAGCACACGGCACCGAGGCCGACGAGCGGCCGGCCGGTGCCGACCGCGGTCACCACGAGCGCCCCCGCCACGAGCATGTATGCGGTGGTGCCACCTCCCAGCCACGGCCCACCCTCGCGAGTGGCCCCCACCTGGATCCGGTGGCCCGCGGTGCGCAGGAGCAGCAGCACGAACACGGCGGCGATCAGTGCGGGCCACCAGGACAGCCCGAGGTCGACGAACGCGAGCAGCCAGGCGACGTTGCTGAGCAGGAACGCGACCAGCCCGGCGACGAAGGTCCGCGGGCCGCTGCCGAGCAGGAAGAGGTCCCCGACGAGGGCCAGGCCGAGCGCCACGATCACCCGGATGCCGGTGTCGGTGGCCGCCGCGCCCAGCGCCCAGGCGAGCGCGACCAGCGCGGCGAGGGCCAGCGGCTTGGTGACGATCGCCGCGCGGCGGGCGTCCCGCCATACCGACCACCAGTGCGCCACGGCGAGCACGGCCAGGGACAGCCAGGAGAGCGCGAGCGCCATGTCGGGGACGATATCCAGCGGGGACGACAGGACGACGACGGGCCGCCACCCGCGGAGGGTGGCGGCCCGTCGTCAGACCGGGTGGTGCGTCAGAGGGACGCAGCCTTCTTGGCCATCGCCGACTTCTTGTTGGCGGCGTTGTTCTTGTGGATCACGCCCTTGCTCACGGCCTTGTCGAGCTTGGTCGAGGCGACCTTGAGCGCCTCCTCGGCCGCGGCCTTGTCGCCCGACTGGGCGGCGGCGCTGAACTTGCGGATCCACGTGCGCAGCTCGCTCTTGACGGCGCGGTTGCGCTCGGTCGCGATGCGGTTGGTGCGGATGCGCTTGATCTGGGACTTGATGTTTGCCACGAGGCTTCTTTCTCGCATTCGGTAGGTCGGTGCTGCACTGTCGTGAGGGCGACAGACGCGGCTCGGGACCGGGCGTGGGGCACCCGTGGTTGAACCGCGCAGTGGTGGTGCTGGGCGCGCACGCACGACCTGGGCGCGCACGCAGGAGCCAAATCTAGCAGCGAGGCCGGTGGCCCGCCAAAACGACGACCTCAGCCGCGGCTGCCCTGGCGCTCCCGGGCGATGGTGAGGATCGCGCGCTCGACGGCGTAGACCGGGTCGCGGCCGCCGCCCTTGACGTCGAAGTCGGCGGCGGCGACCGCCTGGATCGACCGGCCCAGTGCCTGCGGGTCCCAGCCCCGGGCGGCCGCGCGGGCGCGGTCGACCTGCCAGGGCGCCATACCGAGCTGTTTGGCCAGGTCGGCGGAGCGCCCGCGACCGGCCGAGCCGACCTTGACCACCTGGCGCAGCTGGCTGGCGAGCACCGCGACGATCGGCACCGGGTCGACGCCGCTGCTGATGGCGTGCCGGAGCAGCCGCAGCGCCTCGCCCGCCTGCCCCGCCACGGCCGCGTCGGCCACCCGGAACCCGGTGGCCTCGACCCGGCCCCCGTAGTAGCGCTCGACGACCCGGTCGTCCACCACGCCCTCGGTGTCGGAGATGAGCTGGGCGCAGGCGGCGGCGAGGCCGCTCACGTCCTTGCCGGTCGCCTCGAGCAGGGCGCGGACCGCCTCCGGCGTGATCTTGCGCCGGCGAGAGCGGAACTCGTGGGTGACGAACGCCGACTTGTCGCGGTCGGACTTGATCGCCGGGCAGTCGATGACGCGGGCGCCGGCCTTCTTGGCGGTGTCGAGGATCTTCTTGGCGCGGTTGCCGCCCTTGTGGGTGAGCACGACGGTGACGTCATCGGCGGGCGTGCCGAGCAGCGCGAGCGCGTCGGCCTGCAGCTCGTCGGTGGCCTCGTCGAGGTCGTGCACGACGACGGCCTTGGCGCCGCCGAACAGCGACGGGCTGGTGTGCACGCCGAGCGAGCCCGGGTCGTAGGACGCGGCATACAGCTTCACCACCTCGGTCTCGGGGTCCTGCTCGCGGAGCAGGTCGAGGGTCGAGGCGACGGCCCGGTCGCGCAGCACCTGCTCGGGGCCGGTGACGAGCACGAGCGGCGGCACCGTCGACTCCGGAGCCGCGGTCATGCAGAGCCCCCGGCGAGGTGTCGGAGGCCGGGGTCTCCCCGAAGTCTCGAAGACCGGGGCTCCCACGACGTATCGGAGGCCGGCGGACAACGTCGTCGGGTGGCGGCGCAGCGAAGAACTCCGTGGGGCGGGATCACGGTCCCAGCCTGCCACGCCGACCCGACACCGAGACGTCGCCCACCCCGGCCCGTTCCGGTGCTCACCC
>CAYRLV010000369.1:0-4157 GCA_964425155.1 uncultured Ornithinicoccus sp.
TGCGACCCGGGGAGGGGGCCGGGACCGTGAAACACGTGGGCGGCACCGAGCACACGCAGCACGTGCGCGTAGGTCACCACCATGCAGATCAGCTGAGGTAGCCCGCCTTGCGCAGCTTGGCCATGAACGTCGGCCGACGCTTGTTGCGCTCGGCGAGGCCACTCACGAACTCGCCGAGGACGTCCTCGAGGCCGGCCGACCGGGCGATCGTGCGCATCCGGCGCAGCAGGGCGATCGCGTCCCGGTAGCTGCGCTCCCCGGTGTTCTGTAGCACCGCGTTCACCGCGCCACCCAGCAGCCAGATGGCCTCGGTCGGCTGGGCAGCGGCGATGAGGTCGGCCAGGTCGGTAGCGAGCTGGAGTCCCATCGCCACTCCCTGGGACGCCTCCCAGGCCTCGTCGGTCGCTCCCTCGGCCACGAGCGCTCGCACGAGCTCGGTGGGTGGGCCGGCCCGCAGTGTCTCGATTGCCGCCTCGCGCTCGCCGCCCCACGTGTCCGGGGCGACCGCGTTCGCGGTGGCGCGCAGCGCCGCATACCGCTGGGCGTCGGGTCGCTTGCGCAGACCCTCGCGTCGGATCGTGAGGGCCTCCTCCGTCTCGCCACGCGCGAGGTGGCGGTCCACCGCATACGCGGACAGCCGGCCGCCGTGGTCGTCGCCGTGCTCGATGAGCGCCCGTTTGGCCCAGGCGAAGGCCTCGTCGTCGGCGCCGATCTCCTGCAGCGTGGTGACGACGCGGAGGTAGAGCTGGGGGTTGTTCAGATCGCCACCGACCAGCTTGGTGAGCCGGTCCAGGTCGCCGTCGATGACCGCCAGGCGTTCCTGCGCGCGGGTCAGGGCGAAAGGCGGACCCAGTGGACCGGGCGGGGTGGTCCGCAGCCGGCGCTCGATCTCCTCCCGGTATGCGGAGACGCCCTCGTCGCCCAAGGTCGCGGCGTAGTGGTCCACGTCGAGCGTGAAGAAGTCCTGCTCGTCGACGCCGAACTCGAGCAGCCACGCGACCAGCTTCTTCGTCGGCGGAGGAGTGGACCGACAGGCGCGTTCGTGCAGGTCGAGCAACTGCCCGGCCACGTCGCCCACCGCGCCGGACGAGTCGTCGGACTTGAGGATGACCCGGACGACCCGACTGGCCGCGCGCTGGATCATGGCCACCGCCTCGGGCCGGCCGGAGTCCACCAAGGAGGCCAGCGCGTCCACCGCGAGTTGCGCCTGGCCGGCCCACTCGACGCTCTCGCGCCAGTCGAGGTGGCGCTTCCTCGTCGCGAGCGATCGGCTGACGAGCTCCTTCACCTGCTGAGGGTCGGCTGCGTCGGTGGCTGCGCGGGCGAGGACGTCGGGGAGGATCTCGGGGTGGCGGTCGATGAGCGCCTCGACCAGGTCGGCCAACGTGGCGACGTCCTGGCGGTCCAGCCAGGCGCGCAGGTCGTCGCCGTCCCGCTGGCGACTCGGCGCCCAAGGGCTCGGGCGGCGGGGTGCGTTCTTCGCGCCTCGTTCATCCGGAGCCCTCGGGCGGGGAGCCGGTTCCACGTCGTGGCCGTCGCCGGTGCCGGGACCGGGGCGCTGCGCGTGGGCTGAGCTGGCCGCTATGGCGACGGCGACGCAGTGTTTGCAGAACCACCCGTCGATGCCGACCGGACAGTCGCAGGACCAGTCGCTCGGGGTGAGGTGCACCGCGTACGGCACCGTCCCGCTCACCGTGGCGGTGATCTGGGAGGAGCTCGCGTGCAGCCGCATGACTCGGCCCTCGGCGGCGTAGCGTCGTCCGCGCTCGACCGACCCCGGGTCCGACACGCGGTCGATGTCGTCCGTCGTCCACATGGACCCATCGTCTCAGGCCGCAGGTCTGTGGATGACGTGACGGGCTCGGCTGGGGATGTGGATATCCCGGTGGCATGAATCAGCCTGTGATTAATGGTGATCCGCGCTGACAGTGACGCGGGGTGTTGTCGGTGGTCGCGTCTAGAGTCGACGTATGGACACCAACCCGCAGTCACCGCCACCGGTCGGGGAGCCCGCGTCGGCGGGGCAGCCCGCGCGTCCGGGTGAGCCGACTCGGCCGGTGCTGGGCGCGGTTTCGGATGCGGTGGCGTCGTTGGGCAAGGCGTTGACCGAGCCGACCTGGGCGCTGGGCGACACCGAGCTGGGCCTGGTGTTGGAGCAACTGGACGTGTTGCGCCGGGATGCGGAGCGGCTGCTGGTCGACACGGTCACCGACGCGACCGGTCGGGGCACCCCGGACGCGGAGAACTGCTCGTCGGCGACCGACTGGGTCGCTGGGCATTCCCCGAGCCTGGACGGCCCGGCGGCGCATCGGGTGGTGCGGGTCGCGGCGGCGTGCCGGGAGGCGAAGCACGCCCCGCTCGCGGAGGCGGTCCGCTCGGGGCAGGTGGGGGTGCGGGCGGCGGAGCGGGTGATCCAGGCGATGGACCAGATGTCCCCGTTCCTGACTTTCGAGCAGCACGTGGCCGACGAGGAGACCGTGTTGCCGGTCGCGGCGACCGGCGGGACCGACCGGCAGTTGCGGCAGATACTGCGTCACTTGGTGGAGTGCGCCCGCCCCGAAGCCGACAGTGACGCGTTCGAGGACGCGCAGCGCCGCGGCCGGGGCTTGTTCGAGCGGGCGGTGGCGGGAGACCTGACCGAGTTCGTCTGGCGTCTGGCCCCCGAGGGCGCCTCGTTCGTGCGGGCCGCGATCGGAGCCCTGGCCAAGCCGGCCCCGGATGACGACGGCCCCGACCCCCGTTCGCCGCAGCAGCGCCGCTCCGATGCGCTGATGACGGTGCTGCGGCGGGGGATGACCTCACCCGGCAGGCCCCGACCACCGGCAACGCGAAAGTCGTGGTCACCCTCTCCTGGGAACAGCTGTCCGGGCAGGTCTGCGGACTCGGGAGCACGATGACCGGCGACCAGCTGATCCCGCGCACGGTGCGCCGGCTCGCCTGCGGCGCGGACTTGATCCCGGCCGTCCTCGGCGGCGATGGAGAAGCGCTGGATCTGGGGCGTCGGGTCCGGCTCGCGACGCCGGCGCAGCTGCAGGCGCTGTGGTTGACCCAGCACCGGTGCACCTACCAAGGGTGCTCGATGCCGGCCCAGTAGTGCGAAGCCCATCACCGTGTCTGGTGGTCCAGGGACGGGGCCACCGACCTGGACAACCTCTACCTGCTCTGCCCGAGACATCCTCCCCCTCGCTTTGCTGGGTGGTACCCCCACGATCGTGCACGACCAGGACCTGCATCCCGTCGACGAACCCGACGGTGCCTATCGCTGGCAACCCTGACCGCCCCGCCCCACACCCCGCCCACACCCGGGCGGGGACACCGGCACGCCCGAAGGTAGGCGCGCGGCGGATTCGGCCGGTGACCTCGGTGACAGTGATCTGACAGCGATGGGGCAGCGCGGGCCGACAGTCTCGATCTCGCATTGGCCACTGAGGAGAGAGAGCTGAATCCATGTTTCGAACGAGCAGACTTCGCCGCACGGCGCTGACCGTCCTCGCGGCCCCGTTGGCCCTGGGCGCGGCCGTCGCCCTCCCGGCCCAGAGCGCGCAGGCGCACAGCGACATCACCAACCATCACTCGTGGGAGGACACCGACGAGTGCCCGTGCTGGCAGGGCGACGAGTACGACGGGACCCAGTTCCTGCACGACAGCGGCGGCCGAGCTGCCAAGACCCGGTTCTACGAGGGCAGCGAGATGGTCGGCAAGATGGAGTTCCATCCCTACGACGAGCAGTTCTGGTACTACGACACGGCACCGAACCACGATGCTCTCTGGTTCGAGATCAGCTGGTCCGGACATAGCAAGGTCTACGGCGTTCCCAGCGGATCGCGCTACGCCATGGACGACTTGAACATCCCTGAGGGCACCAAGGTGACCATCCGGGCCTACGACAGCATCGCCAGCACCGGCGTGCCGTACAACCTGCTGGCCACGAACTACGGGACGGCCTGAAGCTGGGCGGGGACTCACTCGACTCGAGCGCCGTGGAGGTGCGCACCGTGGGGCGGGAAGGTTGCTGGCTCGGGGGAGGTGCCGACCCGCGGACGCGGGGGACGCGGGTCGGCCGCCCCGGAGTCAGCCACGTCAGGCTTCCCGGGTCAGCGACCTCAGGCACGGGAACGCCAGAGCAGGTAGACGAAGTAGGGCGCACCGACCAGAGC
>CAYRLV010000370.1:0-4148 GCA_964425155.1 uncultured Ornithinicoccus sp.
TCGGGCTGATCGGGGCGGGCCTGCTGATCCTCGGCCCGGTGGTCTGGGGTGGGATTCGCCGGCTGCACGGGCTGACGCCGTTCGAGTCGCTATCCACCAGCAACTCGCACCGGTGCTGACGGGAGCGAAGACGTCCCCGGACTCCGCCCCTTGGAAGTGCGTGGTGCCGTCAGCCCTCGACACCGATGGCGCGGTAGAACTCCTCCATGGCCTCTCGGTTGTAGGCTTCCACGTCGAACGGAGGGTTAGGCACCTCACCGCGCACGGCCGCAGCCATGCCCTCGGCGAGGGCTTCGACGGTCTGAGGAACGATCAGCCCGGTGCCTTCCGGTAGCGAGTCCCGCACGGAGGGGAAACGTGTGGTCACCACAGGAATTCCGACGGTCAGTGCCTCAAGGAAGACCATAGGCTGTCCCTCATAGTTACTGGATAGCACGAGGCAGTCGGACCTGGCCATGACGACATAGGGGTTGGACTGCTGCCCGACCAGGGACACTTCGCCTTGGAGACCGAGTTCGGCACGCAGGCCTTTGAGGGTCGATTCAAGCGGGCCGCTGCCCAAGATGATCAAGCGGGTGTCCGGATGGTCTTGATGAAGTGTGTGAAACGCACGGATCAACCGTTCGTAGTTCTTCTCCGGCGAGAGCCTGCCCACCGCCACGAAAGTGAACGTCTCCGGCATAGGCGGAATGACCGCCTCGATGGTCCGGAGTCGGTTGATCTCGTCCTGGATGGTCGAGAGACCATAGTGACGAGCCAATGCCTCTATCGTCGTCGTCAAGTCACCATCGAGCGAGGTGAGAGCCTCGGTGAGCGCGCTGTGGGCAGCTGAGGATCCATGCGCCAAGCGGCGGATTCGGCGCTGGCTCAGGGTGTTACGGGCGTAGGTGAAGCGAGCATCGCCATCGGGGAGGTCCAGACGCTTTGCGTTCACCTCAGCGAGGCTCGGCGACACCGACACCAAGTGGTCGTAGAGGGTATAGGTGGTGAAGACCGCTCTCAGGTTGGACTCGTGCGGCTTGTGGCCCTCCACGTTCCTCACCTGGTCCGCCCGCATGTCGGAATGCATCCAGATGGCGTGGTGCCGGGCTGTTCCTTTGCTCAATAGGAAGGACCAGAACGGCGCGTAGCCGCTGAAGTCCACGATGTGGTCGAACTCGCTTCCTCCGAAACACCGACGCCACTCGTCCCGGAAGACGCGGTCCATGGCTTTGATGTTGAGCCCCCGGGCGTCGATGCCGACCTCCTGCAGCTTTCGTCGATGGCGACGCAGCAGTTGGCTCGGGGTGATTCCACCGAGGCGTGGGATCAGCCGGACCGGTTCAGGGATGGCCGCAACGTTGGGCTTGGCGTCCCGCGCCAAAGCCGCGTTGTAGAACACCGAGACGTCGAACCGTGAGTAGTCCAGGTTTGCCAGCAAGTTCATCACCGAGGCGGTGATACCGTTAGGTCGCAGGCCACCCGCGTAAATGAGGATCCGGGCGCGCCCGTCGCAGGAGATGGAAGTCACGTCGAGTCCCTGCTCCTGACCGCGGAATACCGCGTCGATGACGCGCCTGGTGGCGTTCCCGTCGTCGCGCGCGGCGAATCGCTTCCGCGCCACCTTATAGGCATCTGCATGCGTCAACAGCGGGTCATCGACGTCGCCGGACCCGATGGCCCGGACGAGCTGCGCCAACTCCGCCATCGTCTCGGCTGTGGGACCTGGCAGCTCTTCGGTGACTAGGTAGAGCCCACGGTCCTCCTCGTAGTCAGATCGGTCCGGGGTGAAGAAGACGATGGGGCGCTCGGTGCCCAGGAAGTCAAAGAAGATGCTTGAGTAGTCAGTGACGAGAACGTCGCTGACGCCAAGAACCTGGTTGGCCGGCAGGTGATTGGGCACCAAGAAGCCAGCCAGGTCAGGGTGCTTCAGGGCATCCTCATACACGTACTGGTGAACTTTGAGCAGCACTTGAGTATCGTCCGGCAGCAGTGCAGACAACTCGCGGACTCTTCGCCCAAGGGCCTCGAGGTCGTTGACCGGCGCCGGAACCGAATCACCCCGCCAGGTCGGCGCATAGAGCACGAGCCGTGCTTCTGACCGGACCTCGATTCCCGCCTGCTGGAGCGCCTGCTGAAAGGCCGTGCGGTCGACATCGGACTGTCGGTCGATCCGGGGAAAGCCTTCGGTGATGACCCGTCCAGAGTAGATGTTGGCGAGCCGATAAGCCTGCTCGTAGATACGCTCGGTCATGTACGAGCAGGAGGAGAGGAGATAATCGGCAGAGGACAAGTTGCGGGTCACGTTGGCCGCGTCCGCTCCGCCTCCCGGGGCGTCGTAACCCATCGTTTTGAGCGGGGTGCCGTGCCAGGTGTTGAGGTAGACCTGCCCCTCACGTTTGATGAAGGGCGGTGGAAAGGTCGCATTGTTGACGAGGTATTTGCTCGTGGCAAGTGCGTGGTAGTAGCGGCCCGAGTGGACCTGCACGAACTTGACCCTGGGATGCGCCGAGAACTCGGCCGTTGCCTCCGGGTTCGCCTTGAGGTCGCGAAGAGCCCAAATGTGCGTCAAGTGGGAAAAGTCCGGGTCGTCCAGAAGCGCACGAAAAATCGCCTCCGGGTTACAGAGCATGCCCCGACCCGCATACGACTCATAAAGCACCACGTCCGGATCGATCGGACGAGAGTACGAGTAGTTGCGCGCCTCGAACTGGCGTGTCTTGACCACCTTGCGTGCCACCCGGCGTAGCGGGGCGGGCACCGTCAATCGCATCGGGCTCACCTCGAATCGGAGCGGCGGCGCGCGATCGCTGCCGCACGGTCTGCCACCCAGGTCACGTTCTTCCGAATCCGGCCGAACGAGCCCCGTCGGGCACTAGGGGCCTTCGACGCTGAATCGACGGGGGCCGAGCGCATTGCAGATCCGTCCGGTGGCCACTCCCCCTGCTCGTACTTCTGGCGTAGTTCCTGGGTCGCTTTCCGGCGCGCCTCCACTCGAGCCTGCTTCGTTCGTGTGTTGATCTCGTCGGTCGCCAACGCGACGGCCTCGATGAAGAGCCGCCGGTAGTGATCGGCCGCCCGGTCGAGCTCGCCGACCGCAGCCTCATCGACGTCCAGACTGGCGCGGCCCTCGCTCGCCAACAGGTCCCACACTCCCTGCGCCACACCCTGCATCGTGGAGGGGAGACGGAGGTCGTCCCACGTCACACGCACACGGTGCAGGCTCGGGTCGATAAACTCGTCGATCGCGTGCGTGGAGGAGGAGAGCTGGCTCTCGGGGAGGCCCAAACCCAGTGCCGTGTCCACGGCGGACAGCGCGGAGCGCCAGTCGGAGAGCAAATCGCCGTATCTGACAAACGCCCGGGTGTGACCGCGCGAGGTGCGCTCGTTGACCAGCGTGGCGTTGACCCAGCCCGCCAGGTTTCGAATCAGGCGGGCGATCCTTTCGTCTTCGTCCTTCTTGGAGCCGTAGTAGGTGTCCCTGCTGCCGATCACCTCTGCCGGGTGCCGAAGCATCGTGAGGAAGGACGTCTGTGCCCCAGCGACCCGCGCAGCCTCCAACCAGAGGCGACGAGCCCAGAAGGCCCGGGGATCCTTCACCACCAAATGGTCGCCCGCTTCGAAGGCCTGTTCGAGACGCGAGGTCAGTTGCTGCTGAAAGGTCCCCGACGCCGCGGCCTTCTCGACCAGATCCCCCGCCCAAGGACGTGCGTCCATCGTGTGGATGGATGCCTTGGTCAGCAGGCGCTTGTGGAAGCTGATCGCCCAGGTGGGTTCGAAGTAGCCGCGCGGATTCGCCGCGTTGGCCTTCAACTCAGGCGGGGGAACGACGTAGCCGAGGTGTGCCAAGGAGCCAGCGACAGTGCTCGTGCCGCTCCGCCCGGCTCCGGAGACGATCACCAGCTTGCGTCTCTCGCCTTTCACCCGACCAGTGGACCCTCCTCGAAGAGAGATGTCGGTCATGTACCCACGCTCTCCCTCTCATTCACCGGCGCCAGGACTTGACAGCAGTCAGCATAAGGCGTCGGACACGCCTTCAGGCTTACGGCATCGATCGCGCAATACAGCGGTGGGCCTGCTACGGCCACACGTGCCTTGGCACACCGACCGTGCATGTAGAGTTGCGGCCAGCCTGAAGGAGGGAATCCCCTGACGATGTCCGCGCACAC
>CAYRLV010000371.1:0-4104 GCA_964425155.1 uncultured Ornithinicoccus sp.
ACCGATGCGTCCAACGTCCGGCTCCGTGTCCCGCATGATGGACCGCGGTGGTCGGCGGCACCCTGCGGCCGCCGACCACCCCGGAGAGTGCCCTGCGCTACCGGGGAGCGCCGGTGTCCGCCTCGTGCAACAGGCGACCCCTGGTCTCCGGCAGCCGGGACATCACGACGGCCGAGACGATCAGCAGCAGGATCGTGTAGCCGGTGAAGGACGAGCGTCCGAAAGTCTCGCCCATCCAGGTCTGTAGGTAGGGCGCGGTGCCGCCGAACAGCGCGACGCAGATCGAGTAGGGGATGCCGACGCCGATCGCCCGGATGTGCGTGGGGAACAGCTCCGCATAGACCGCGGGAATGATGGAGGCCCCGGCGGCGATGAAGACCAACGCGATCGACATGGCCAGCGCGAGCTGCCAGGCGCTGCCGCGGACCATCCACTGCAGCGGGAAGAGCAGGACGGCCAGGCCGATGGCATTGGTGAGCAGCACCGGCTTGCGCCCGATCCGGTCGGACAGCTTGCCCCACAACGGCAGCACCGCGATGAAGACCAGGTTGGCGATCACGCCCGCCCACAAGGCGTCGTTCTCGTCGATGCCCAGCGAGCTGATCGCGTAGGCGGGGGCGGAGATCGCCCACGCGTAGTAGGCCACGGTGAGACCCACCGTCAGACCGATCACCTGGCCGGCCTGCTTGCGGTGCTTGACGATCTCCGGCCAGATCTTCGACTTGTCGGCGGCGGACTCGGACTCGACGTCGTCCTCGAAGACCTCGGTCTCGGTCATCCTGGCGCGCATGTACATCGCGTAGAGGCCGAACGCACCCCCGACCAGGAAGGGGATCCGCCAGCCGAAGGAGCTCATCTGGCTCTCGACCAGCACGCTGGTGAGCACGACGCCGAGCAGCACTCCGATCACGTTGCCGATCGAGCCCGACACGTAGATCAGGCTCGCCCACAGGCCGCGGCGCTCGGCAGGCGCCTTCTCGGAGATGTAGGTCTGGGCCGACGGGAGCTCACCGCCGTGCGCCAGGCCCTGCAGGAGGCGGGCGAGCAGCAGGATCAGGGAGGCGAACGCACCGATCGACTCGTAGGTCGGAGACACGCCGATCACGACGCTGCCGACCGCGGCGACGCCGACGGTGGCCGACATCGCGAAGCGCCGGCCGGTGTGGTCGGCGATCCAGCCGAAGACGAACCCACCGAACGGGCGGGCGACGAAGCCGACCGCGAAGACGGCCAGCGTGGACAGCACCGCCGAGACGGGGTGTGCCTTGTCGAAGAACTGGGTGGCGAAGAAGGGCGTGAAGATCGCGTAGACGCCCCAGTCGTACCACTCGAGGGCGTTGCCGACGCCGGTGCCGAGAATCGTCTTGCGCGTGCTCTGTTCGGCCGGACGCGATGCCACGACGGGCGCGGGGGTGGTGTCGATCATGGTCATGCCGCCGTTTCTGCGGATTCGCGAGAGTCTGTGGTGGGAGTGGTGCGGGCGAGCCGGCGGGTGGCCAGCTCCGCATACGCCGCTGCGCCGTCGGGGAGCACGGCGTCGTCGTAGCGCGCGAGAGGTGAGTGGTTGAAGGGGGCGGAAGCGGGGTCCACGCCCTGCGGCGCGGCGCCGAGGAAGACGAAGCTGCCCGGGACCGCCTGGAGCACCCGGGAGAAGTCCTCCGAGCCACCGAGCGGGACCTGCATCCGCTCGTGCCGCCCCTCGAAGGTCTCGGCGAGCGCCTCTGCCACGAAAGCGGTTTCGCCGTCGTCGTTGACCGTGACCGGATACTGCGGGACGTAGGCAGCGGTCGCCTCGAGGCCGTGCGCCGCGGCGATCCGCTCGACCAGCCGGGGCGCCTCGACGCGCATCCGGTCGCGCGACTGCTCGGAGAAGGTGCGGACCGTCGCCTCGAGGATGGCCTCGTCCGGGATGATGTTGGCCTTGGTGCCGGCGTGCAGCTGGCCGACGGTGAGCACGACCGGGTCGAACGCGTCGAACCGGCGGGTGACCATCGACTGCAGCGCCGTGACGACCTCGGCGACCGCCGGCACCGGGTCCTGCGCCCGGTGCGGGGCGGAGCCGTGGCCCCCGGCGCCGTGGACGGTGACGTGCAGCTCGTCGGAGGCGGCCATCATGGTGCCGGGTCTGGTGAGGAAGCGCCCGTGCGGGACGACACCGGAGAAGACGTGCAGGCCGTATGCGGCGTCGGCTCGCCTCCCCGCGGCGTCCAGGACCCCCTCGTCGATCATCACGGAGGCGCCGTCCCAGCCCTCCTCGCCCGGCTGGAACATGAAGACGACGTCGCCGGCCAGCCGGTCGCGGTGAGCGGACAGCAGCCGGGCGGCGCCGACGAGCATCGAGGTGTGCAGGTCGTGCCCGCAGGCGTGCATGGCGCCGTCGATGCGGGAGCGGTAGGGCAGGTCGACCCGCTCCTGCAGGGGCAGGGCGTCCATGTCACCGCGGAGCAGGACGACCGGGGCGGGCTGGATCGACGGTGCGGCCCGGCCGCGGAGCACGGCCGTGACCGAGGTGGTCCCGGTGCCGGTGCTCACCTCCAGCGGGAGGCCGTCCAGGGCGGCGAGCACCTTCTCCTGGGTCCGGGGCAGCTGGAGGCCGACCTCCGGCTCCTGGTGCAGGGCGTGCCGGAGCTCGGCGAGGTCGCCGGCGAGCGCATGGGCGTCGGGGAGCAGGGTCATCGTGTCTCCGGGAGGGGGCGTGGTCGGGCGGCAGCGTCGCGGCCCAGGGCGGCCGGATGCGAGAGGATCCGGTTGGTGCAAGAGTGTGGAGTCCCGGGCACCGGTTACCGGTGAGGAAAGCAGATTCGTGCACGGACCGGTGCCCACGGAGGTGATTCGTGATGCCTCGGCGGTTCGACGAGCAGGACCTCGTGCTGCTGCACGCGCTGCAGATCGCCCCCCGTGCCGGTTGGGCCGAGCTGGCCCGGGCGCTGGGGTCGACCGCGCCCGCCTGGGCGGCCCGGTGGGTGCGGCTGCGCGAAACCGGCCTCGCGTGGGTGTCGACCTACCCAGCCTCGCTCACGGACTACCTGGTGGCGATGGTGGAGGTGGACTGCGAGCCGGCCCGGCGCTCCGAGGTGGTGCGCGACCTGTGCCTCGACCCGCGGGTCGTCTCGGTCGAGGAGGCCGCGGTCGGCTCCGACCTGATCCTCACCACGATGATCCGCGACCTGCCGCGGCTCACCCGGTTCCTCCTCGAGGATCTGCCCCGGCAGCCGGGGGTGGTGCGACACCAGGCCCACCTGGCCACGGCCATCCACCACCAGGGCTCGGACTGGCGCCTGGACGCGCTCGACGCCGCGCAGCGACGCGCGGTGCGCGCGGCGCGCGGGACCGCCACGGCGCCGCAGACCCAGGGCGGGTCCGGTCCGCCAGCCGGGATGTGGCCGCTGATCGAGGCCCTCGCCCACGACGGTCGGGCGACCGCGGCCGACCTCGCCCGGACGACCGGCCGTAACCCGGCGACGGTGCGCCGGCAGCTCGCCCGGCTGCTCGACTCGGGGAGCCTCATCTTCCGCTGCGAGGTCGCCCAGCTGTCCTCCAGGTGGCCGGTGATCGGCAGCTGGCACGCGCGGGTGCCGATCGCGGAGCACGAGCGCACGGCGGCCGCCCTGTCGACGCTCCCCGAGCTGCGGCTCTGCCTGTCGACCACGGGGGCGTCCAACCTGTTCTTCACGGTCTGGGCCAGGTCGCTGCCGGACCTGCTGCGCATCGAGCGGCTGCTCGGCGAACGGCTGCCGTGGCTCGAGCTCGCGGAGAGCACGGTGACGCTGCGCACGCACAAGCGGATGGGCTGGCTGCTGGACGAGGAGGGACGCTGCACCGGCGAGGTGGTCGCCCCGGACGCCCTGCGGGATTGAAGGGTGCCCACGAAATCCCGCCGTGCACGGGAAACTCGCTCGTGCACACCGTGCACAGTGTGCATGACGGGTCAACGTGTGCACGGGGGCGCTCCTGTGCACGGCGGCTGGTGGGGACGTGATCGGGCCCGCTGACACCGAACCACCCCCCACCGCACCGCAGACCGGACGCACCCCGGCTTGGCGGATAACGCTTCCGGTTGTCGGCCCCCGGGTGCACGCTGGGCTCATGGACACCGACCTGCGC
>CAYRLV010000372.1:0-4097 GCA_964425155.1 uncultured Ornithinicoccus sp.
CCGACCTCGTCGTGCACTCATCAGCGGCGCTCCGAATGACGTGATGGCCCGCTCCCGGTCCGGGGCCTCGTTCCCCACGTTAGCGAGCCAGCTCCCCGGCCCTGTCGCCCAATCCCCTGATTCCGCCTACGGGCACGTTCCGATCGACCTAGGATCGAGTGGTCAGCGGCGTGACGTGGCGCGCCGCCCGTCGGGGTGCAGATCGGAAGTCACACCCAGTGGGGGTCGTGGGACGGGAGTAGGCATGTCGCGCAGTGCCTCCGTCCACGCGCCACGACGGGATCCACGCGAGGTGGCCCGCGGCGTCCTGTGGAATCTGCTCCAGTTCGGCGGCGGCAAGTTCGTCACCTTCGTCTCCACCATCGTGCTCGCCCGACTGCTGGCCCCGAGCGCCTTCGGCCTGGTGGCCATGGGGCTCTTGGCGATCAACCTGTTCGACCGACTCAAGGACCTCGGGGTCGGCGCAGCCCTCGTCCAGTTCCCCGGGCGCCAGGCGAGACTCGCACCGACCGGCGCCGTGCTCACCCTCGCCACGAGCGTGCTGCTGTCGATCGGCTGTGTGGCCGGCGCGCCATACCTGGCAGCACTCCTCGGTGACGCACGGCTGACGCCGATCATCCGCGGGCTCGCTCTCGCCCTGCTGGTGTCCGGGCTGGCGGTGCTGCCGGACGCGATGCTCCGCCGCGACCTGATGTTTCGCGAGCGGACGGCGCCCGAGCTCTCCGGCGCAGCGGTCAAGGCGGTCTGCTCGATCGCGCTGGCCTTCGCCGGCTTCGGCGTCTGGAGCCTGGTGTGGGGACAGGTGGCTGCGGCCGTCACCACGACCAGTGGCTACTGGTTCGTCCATCGACGACGGCGCGGGTCGGTCGACCTGCGCGACTTCGACCGCGCGGTCGCCGGGCGGCTGCTGCGTTTCGGCGGGTCGGTCTCGTGGATCGCGCTGCTGGCGCTGGTGCTGGACAACATCGACTACTTCGTCGTGGGTCGACGGCTCGGTGCCGAGCAGCTGGGCTACTACACGATGGCGTTCCGGCTCCCGGAGCTGCTCGTGGTCAGTGTCTGCGTCGTCATCGGCCAGGTGCTGTATTCCTCGTTCTCCCGGCTCCAGGACGACCGCGATGCCCTGCGCCGGCAGTACCTCGCCGCGTTGTCGGGCGTGGCCGCCGTCACCGTGCCGACCGGCCTCGGCCTGGCCGCGGCGGCACCCGAGATCGTGCAGGTGGTGCTCGGTGACCAGTTCGCCCCCGCGGTGCCGCTGCTCCGGCTGCTCGGGGTCTACGCAGCGGTGTACTCGCTGAGCTTCCACGCCGGTGAGGTCTACAAGGCCCTCGGTCGGACCGAGCTGCTGGTGCGGGTGTCGCTGGCCCGACTGGTCACCTTCGTCCCCCTGCTGTGGTGGGCGGCAGGCCTCTCGACCGTCGCGGTTGCGGCGGCCTTCCTCGCCCTGCAGTCGGCCTTCACCCTCGTGCGCCTCGCGATCGTGCGGCACGTCCTGTCCCTGTCGCTGCGCGAGCAGTGGGGCACCATGTGGGCGCCCCTCGCGAGCGGCGCGGTGATGGTCGGGGTGGTCTTGTTGACCACGACGACGTTGCCGGCGGACCTTCCCGACCTCGCTCGGCTCGCGGTGCTGATGGCCCTGGGGGCGGCCTCGTATGCGGTGCTGCTGCACCTGTTCGCGCCCGGGGCTCCCTCCCGATTCCTCGAGCTGGTGCGCCGGAGCCGCTCCGGGGCCACGCCCGGATGAACCGGACCGACCGCCTCCTGGGTCTGGCCCGGTTGGTGACGATCACCGCGGGCCGACGGTTGCTCTGCGCGGGCGTGCCCGGGCACGTCCTCGACGCGCTCGTCCGGTCCGGGGTGGACGTCCGGTCCGCGGCGGAAGGGGCTGCTCACGCGTCGGCTTCGAGAGCCCCCGTGGACGGCGCGCTGCTGGTGGCCGGAACGCCAGGTGAGGCCGGGGAACTCCTCCAGTCGCTCGACAAGGCGCCCGGCGTCGTGGCCTGGCTGCTCTGGCCGACCGGCCGGTCCGCCGACGTTCGCGCCGCCGTGGCACGCAGCAACCTGCAGGTGATCGGCCGGTTCGGCGTCGCCGACGACGCCTCGAGTCCCACGCACCTGGTGCGCACCGACCTGACCGGCGCGCGGCGCTGGTATGCGGCGAGCGCCCGACCCGCGTGGGGGCCCCGCAGCCGGGTGGCCCGTCGGGTGGGTTCCCTCCCCCTCGTGGCGCCGTGGGGATTCGGCCACCAGGCCCTCCTGTTGGCTGGGCCGCTGGCGCGACCGCAGTGGCCCCTCGCGCCGGAGTCCGGCCCGACCGTGCCCACCGTGGTCTCGTTGGGCGGCGGACCCAGCGCGGGCCGATCCGTGCTCTGCTACGGGGACGCGCGCGGCCGGCCGCTGCGGCACGTCAAGGTCGACGGTGACGATCGTGAGGCGAGCATCGCGGCCGAGGAGTCGGCGCTGCGCTTGGTCGCCTCGCTCGACGGTCTGCGCGGCACCGCGCCGGAGTCGCTGGGCTCGGTCCAAGGGCCGGGGTGGTCGGCCTTCGGCCAAACCCACCTGGCCGGGACCCCCATGGACCGGCGCTGGGAGCGGGGCGGTCCCCGCCGGTGGGAGTCCGACCTCACCGCGGTGTTCTCGTGGCTGCAGCGCCTGGCTGTCGCCACGGCCGAAGTCAACACCCTTCCCGCAGGCGACCTGGGTGCAGCGCGTCTCGCCATGGCCGGATCGCTGCCCGAGCGCCTGGCCGAGCCGGTGTCGCGGGGCATGCGCCTCGGCGCCCGGTCGCCGAGGCTGGTGCACGGGGACCTCTGGCCTGCCAACGTGTTACGGGATCGGCACGGACCGGCCGTCCTGGACTGGGAAGCGGCGGGGGTGGGGCATCCCCTGCTCGACGCGATCCACTTCGCCGTCACGGCCCACCAGACGTTGTCGCCCGGCATGACCGTGGCTGAGGCCGGCGTCCACGCGCTCACCGGAAGCCGCCCTGCCCTCGCTCGTGCTCGTGGAATTCTTCGTCGGCTGGGCCAGTCCGGCCTGACTCCCGCAGAGTTGGACGACCTCGCCCTGGCACAGCTGGTCGAGATCGCCGGGCGGCCGGGACCCGGAGGTGGAGCCCCTGACGAGGCCCGCCGCCGAGCCTGGCTCGAGTGCGCCGTCGCGGTCGCCGATCACCGGTCGACGCCCTGACAGCGCCGGGACAGCAGCTTGGCAGTGCCCCTCGGTCAACTGTCTGCTGTCCCGCACCAAGGGTGTGGGCCGAGCGCCACAGGATGGCGTTCGACGTGCCAACGAGGGGAAACACGCACGATGATCACAGCAAGCAGGAAGATCGGGCTGGCGCTCGGCACGATGGCGGTGTCTGCGTCGTTCGCTCTGGCCGGGCCCGCCAGCGCTCAGACGCTGGCGACCGAGGCGGCGCCGACCGGCGTCTCGCCGTCGCAGGCCGGGTCGACCTTGGCAACGGACACCGGACGCCAGGGGGCCTTCGCGCAGCAGGCCAAGCAGGCCGGGTTGTCCACCAAGCAGGCAGATGCCCTGCAGAAGCGGGTGGACCGGGTGCTGGGTCAGCACTCGCAGGCCAAGCAGGTCTCGGCCAACAAGGTCCTGCTGGACGGGGCGTCCGTGACGCTGCGCGCCCCGGGCCAGAAGGTGGCCCACAACCTGGCGGACGGGATCGAGGCCAAGGGCAAGTACATCTGCAAGGAGGGTCACCTCTGCATGCGGGTCCACGGCAACGTCAAGGACTTCTGGAAGTGCAAGACCTGGCGCCTGAAGGGGTGGACGGGTGATGGGCCCTTCGTGAACAACCAGACGGACGGGACCGTCGCCCGGTTCTACAACCAGGACGGCTCCGAGCGGTGGCACTCCGTCGCCTTCCAGCGCGGCACCGCCACCTGGGACCCGATCTGGAGCATCAAGGTCTGCTGACCGAGCCTCCAGCAGCCTCCGACCGAACGACGGGCCCCAGCCGCTCCGCGCGGCTGGGGCCCGTCGGCGTTGTATGCGGGCTGGGAGCTACCCCGCGGTGCCGACTGCCGCCGCGGTGGCCACGTCGCCGAGCAGGACGGCCTCCATCAGCCGGCTCGCCCAGCGCA
>CAYRLV010000373.1:0-4090 GCA_964425155.1 uncultured Ornithinicoccus sp.
GGGAACCCGAGCAGGTGCAGGGCGAGCAGCGAGTAGACCCAGGGCGGCTGGATGCCACCCCAGCTGCCGTCGGCCTCCTGACGTTCGAGGATCCAGTCGCGCGCCTTGCGGATCGCTCGGCGGCGAAGCGGACCGATCGGGTGCCGGGCGTAGCGGTGCAGCACGGTGTCGAGGCGCTCGAAAGCACCGGCAATGCTGGTGATTCGCGACTTCGGGGGAGCTGGTGCACCGCTGCGCAGCTCGTCGATGCCGAACGACAGCGGGCGTGCCGGGCGAATGGTGCAGACCACGGAAAGAGGCACGATCGTCTGCCGCGCCCAGCACGCCCAGTCGTAGATGTTCAACGGCGCCCACGACGGCAGGAAGACCATCTCGGGGGGCAGCACCGGCAGGTCGTCCCACGACCAGAGACCGAAGAGTGCCAGCCAGATGCGGGTGAAGACCCGACTCCGCTCGACGCCCCCCGCCTCGAGCACGTATGCGGCGGCGCGCCTCATGTGCGCAGCGTCCGGATCGTCGCCGGCCAGCCGGAGCGCGACCCAGGCCTCGACGGTCGTCGACAGGTCGGCCGGGCCGCCGAAGAAGTTGGCCCAGGTGCCGTCCTCGCGCTGCTGGCTGCGGATCCAGCGGGCAGCCGACTCGGTGACCTCGTCGGTGCGGATGCCGAGGAACTCACGCAGCAGGAGGTCCTCCGCGTCCATCGTGACGTTGGTCTCCAGCTCACCCTTCCACCAACCGTCCGGATGCTGGAGGTCGCGCAGGTGGGCGACGGCCGCGTCGAGCGCCCGGGCGGGCTCGCGGACCACGCCGGCGGGCTCCTGCCCGTCCCGGCGCCGCCTGCGCTGGTCGACCGCCGTCATCAGGTGTCCCTCCCGACGACATAGCTGCCCAGGTCCGTGAGTTCGTCGACGACGTCGACCGGAAGGTCCACGGACTGGATCGCCTTCATGGCCAAGGTGACCCGTCGGCGCGCCTCCTGGTTGGCCCAAGACCGTCCACCGGCTGCCTCCACCAGTGCGGCGCCGGCACGCAGCCGTGCCTCGTCGTCCTGCTCGGGCGGCACGTCCAGCCACACACCCAGCTCGTGGCCGGCGTCGCCTCCGTGCTCGGTGGCGTAGGAGATCGGCAGGGTCTTCTTGCGAGCCCGCAGGTCGGAGTGCACCGGCTTGCCGGTGGTGACCGGGTCCCCCCAGATGCCCAGCAGGTCGTCGACCAACTGGAAGGCGAGGCCCAGTTGCGCGCCGTAGGTGGAGAGGGCCTCGACCACCGGGGTCGGCGCTTCGCCGAGCACCGCTCCGATCGAGGCGCTCGCGGACAGCAGCGCGCCGGTCTTGCCGGCGGCCATGTCGAGGCACTCGGCGACACTGACCCGTCGGCGGCGCTCGAAGTCGAGGTCGTCGACCTGGCCGCGGACGAGTTCGCGGGTCGCTGCGGCGAGCACCTGGTTGGCCTGGACCGTGCGCGGAGAAGGGCTCTCCAGCAACACCTCGTGCGCCAACGAGAGGAGGGCGTCTCCGGCGAGGATGGCCGCCGACTCGCCCCAGATCGACCACACCGTGGCCCGGTGCCGGCGCTCGAGGTCGCGGTCCATCACGTCGTCGTGCAGCAACGAGAAGTTGTGGACGAGTTCCACGGCGACGGCTCCGGGCAGGCCGATCTCCCGGTCGACCCCGGCGGCTCGGGCCGACAGCAGCGCCAGCGCCGGACGCACGGCCTTGCCCTCGGGCGCGTGGACCGGGCGCCCGTGCACGTCCTGCCAGCCGAGGTGGTAGGACACGATCCTGCGGGTGCGGTCGTCCAGCCGGTCGACCGCATCCACGAGCGCTGGGTCGACCAGGGCGCGACCGCTGGCCAAGGTCGTCGGGATTGCCGTCATGCCACCACCTCGCAGGATGTGGAGTCTGGATCCGTCGTGACTGCAACGTTGCTCGTGATCTGGTCGGCGGCGGCGTGCCCGCTCAGCACGGCACCCTCCATCGTCGCCGGCCACCCGGTGGCGGTCCACGCGCCGGCGAGCGCGAGGGTTGGACACGAGGTGCGGGATGCCGGCCGCGAGGCCGCAGAGCCCGGCCGGCCGGCGAAGGTCGCCTGCCGCTCGCGCGTGACGAAGACGTCCTCCACCGCAGCCGATCGACTCCCGGGCAACACCTTCGCCAGCTCGGGTAGCAGCCGATCGCGCACCTCGGCCGACGGCAGGTCGACCCAGGCGTCCGCCGCCGACAGGGAGACGGCGACGTACTGCCCCTGGTCGAGCCCCGAGGGCCCGGTGCGGTCGAAGACCCACTGCACCGGGCTGTCGACCGCCGCCAGGAACGGCGCGTCGAGGACCCGGCGGTCGTAACGGACGTGCAGGTTGACGATGGGGGTGGCGCCGAGCCGGAAGGACCAGCCGTCCGCGACCGGCACCGCTCCCGTGGGCAGCAGGCGTTCGGCTGCCGGCGGAGGCACTGCGACGACGACGGCGTCCACCTCGTGGGCGGCCCGGTCGACGACCACCTGCCAGCCGTGGTCGTGCCGATGCAGCTCACGGACCTTCGCGCGGGTGCGCACCTGCGCGCCTTCCCGTTCGAGGACGTCGCGCGCCGCGTCGCCGTGCAGCCGTCGCAACGGGACTCGCGCGATCCCGATGTCGGCGGCACCCGCCCGGCGAAGCAGTCCCTCCTGGAACACCATGGCGCCCAGCGCGAGGGACGCCTCCGCCGCAGGCGCGTTGAGGGTGGCGACGCCGACCAGGTCCCACAGCGCCTCGATGCTGCGCGACGACTCGCCGTGTTCCCCGAGCCAGGAGCCGAACGAGCGGGCGTCGGTGGCCGGGTCGTCACGGTCGACGGTGCGCAGGGCCCACGCGGTGCGCGCCGCGCGGACCCGCTCGCTCGGGCTCAGCCACCGGTAGCGCGCCAAAGCGGTCGCGAGGTGCATCGGGGCCGGCCAGCCCGACCGACGCAGCCGGGAACGCTCTCCGGACGCGGCGCTGACGACGGGCACGTCGAGTCGGGGCTGGATCTCGACCAGCTCGGCGACTCCGAGCCGCTGCAGCAGTCCCTGGTATGCGGTGCAGCAGCGCAGGAACACGTGCTGCCCGTTGTCCACCCACAGCCCGCGACGCCGGAACGAGTGCGTGAGCCCGCCCAACCAGGCACGCGACTCGAAGAGGGTCACCTCGAGCCCGGCGTCGACGCAGTCCAAGGCGGCCGTGATCCCGGCCAAGCCGCCGCCGACGACGGCGACCCGGTTGACGGTTCGAGGCGCCATCAGCGCCTCCCGGCCAGCGCGGTGGCGGCCACCCGCGCCTTCTGCCACGTGCTGAGTGACAGACGGCGGTCGTAGACCGTGGTCGGGTCGTCCTCGATGACGTCGAGCAGGTGGCGGTAGATGCCGGCCATGGCCTGGCAGCAGGCGGCGCTGCGCCGGTCGAGGTGCGGCACCAGTCGGTTGCCGAGGCGGTACCAGTCGCGCGCCCGGGCCGCGAAGGACCGCAGCATCGCGGCCAGCCGGCCGTCCGGGTCGTCCAGCGAGCCCTGCTCGTCGAGGCGCAGGGTGACTCCGAACCGGTCGAGCTCGTCCTTCGGCAGGTAGACGCGTCCGTTCATCAGGTCCTCGCGGACGTCGCGCAGGATGTTGGTCTGCTGCAGCGCGATGCCGAGCTGGTCGGCATACGTCGCGGCTCGTGGCTCCGTGTCGCTGCCGAAGACACCGAGGCAGAGCCGTCCGACCGTGCCCGCGACGCGGCGGCAGTAGAGGACCAGCTCGTCGAAGTCGGCGTAGCTGGCGCCCATCAGGTCCATGCCCACCCCGTCGAGCAGCTCGTCGAAGGCCTCGAGCGGTACCGGGTAGCGACGTGCGCTGTCCGCCACCGCGACCAGGACCGGGTCGGTGCTGGACTCGAGGTGCTCCAGGCTGTGCCGCACCTTGGCCAGGGCGACTGCCTTGTCGACACCGGACAGGTCTCCGTCGCCGATGTCGTCGATGCGCCGCGCCAGCGCGTAGAGGGCACACAGCGCCGAGCGCTTCGGTGGAGGGAGCAGACGGATGCCGTAGTAGAAGTTTCCTGCCTCGCTGCGGGTGATCTCCTCGCAGCGGCGGTAGGCCT
>CAYRLV010000374.1:0-4069 GCA_964425155.1 uncultured Ornithinicoccus sp.
ATACCAACCGCCCTCGGGATGGGGGCGTAGACCGAGGGGCTCGGCCCAGTCCGGCGGCCTCGTCGCGTCCGTTGTCACGCAGCCACCGTAACGGCATCTTCGCCGCCGGAGGCGTGTCCGTGATCGGTTGTCCCGTCAGCGGTCCGCGGAGGGTCGCGACGAGGAGGCGACGGCATGGGCGGCGTGACGGCGCAGCAGGGCGCACCCAGGGATGAGCATCGCGACCGCCGCAAGAACGGTGGCGCCGAGGAGGACGAGCGCGTAGGTGAGCGGCTGGACGGTCGGCGCGCTGCGTCCGACCATCCCGATACTGAATCCGGTCAACGTGAGCCAAGCTGCGCCGGTCCCGAGTGCCGCGGCGATCGCCACGATGATGGCGAGCTCCCACCTGAGCGAGTCCAACACCTGACGTGCGGTGGCTCCGATCCACCGGAGCAGCGACACGTCTCCGGAACGGCGCAGCGTCGACATCGCGAGCGTGTTGACGACGGCGATGGCCGCGAAGGTCACGACCAACGCCACGAACACGAGCGACACGGCGTGATCCGGACCCTGCTGCTGCGTGGCGCCTCTCAGGAGTGCTGCCCGGTCGGTCACCTGCACCCCTGGGAGCCTGCCGAGACTCGAACGCACGACGGTCTCGTTCGCCGTGCCAGCCACCAGGATCATGTCGGCCAGGGGGTTGTCGCGGTGGCGGGCCAGCGTGCCGAACGGCACCAGGGCGTCACCGAACCCGAGGCTTCGGTCGTAGGTGGCGGCGAGCCGGAAACTGGTCGAGGTCCCATCCGCAAGCGTGACGGGCACCCGGTCGCCAATGGCGTGCCCTTGGGCTGCCTGGGTGCTCATGGCGATGTCGCCATCGCCGAAGTCCCTGAGTGATCCGGTGACCACGTCGGGATCGATGACCCGGGTGAGATGGTGCGGGGTGACGCCGCGTGCGGCGTGCTTGTGGTGTCCGATCCAGATGGTGGACTGCGCCACCGACGAGACGGTACTGACGCCGGGGGAGGAGCGCAGCCGTGAGGCGACGACCGCCGGGACCCCCGGGCCGGTCGAGGTGATCGCGTAGTCGGCCCTCAGTCCGTCCGCGGTCTGGGCCCGCGCCGCGGTGGACACGGTGACCGGCATGAACAGCAGCGTGGTCGTGACACCGACCAGCAGCGCGAGCGGAGTGATCACCGAGGCGATCCGCCGGCTGCTCAGCCGTGAGTGGTGCCCGGCGAGGTAGCCACCGACGGGGGCCAGCCGCCATACGCCGCTGAGCAGCGCGACACCGGCGCGGGCCGGCAGCGGGCCGAGGAGAGCGATCGCAACCATCCACAGCAGCACCGACAGGTAGGTCACCGGCTCCGCGGCGGGCGCGGTGTGCAGCACGGTGAGCAGGACGGTGACGAGCGCCGCGACGCAGGTGACGGCCAGGCCCGCCAGCAGGCGTGCTGCCCCCAGCGGGTGAGGCTCCACGGCCGACTCGGCGAGCGCCTCGACGGGTCTGATGCGCCGCGTGCGCCGAGCCGAGATCCGGGAGGCGACCACGCCGGCAGCCACGGTCACCACCACCGCACCCATCACGGGGAGGGGTCCGTCCGCGAGGTGCAACGCGTCAGGCAACACCCCTGCGGACACGAACTTGGCCCTGATCGCACTCGCGAGAGGCAGCCCGGCGAGCGCTCCCGGAACACAGGCGATGACGCCGAGCAGGAGCGCCTCTGCGCTGATCATCCGGCGGACCTGGCGTGGGGTGGCGCCGATCGCCCGCACCAGCGCCAGTTCCCGGTATCGCTGCTGGGTCGACAGCGAGAAGGTGCCGACGACCACCAGCATGGCCACGATCAACGAGGTGCCGCCGATCGCTGCACCCATGCTGGTCAGCGTGGTTCGTGCGGCCACTGCCTGCGGGAACTCCGCAGATCCCCGCTCGTCGCCGGTGGACACCTGCGCGGTGGTGCCGCGCAAGGCCCGGGCGACCTGGTCGGCGCTGACGCCGAAGACCCCGTATGCGGTAACGGCGTCTGCGTGCTTCGCCAGTCGCGCGGCTTCGGAGTCGTGGAAGAACAGGACCGTCTGATCGGCAACCGGCGTCCGGGACCGGGCGATGCCGCTGACGGTGTAGTGACGGGGTGACCGTGTCGACTGGACGACGACCCGGTCTCCCACGGCGAGGTCGGCCGCCGCCGCCAGTTCCGCCCCCACCACGAGGTCGTCCCGTGACCGGGGCGCGGTGCCGTGCACCAACCGGTATGGCGTGAGGCGTGCCGACGACCAGTTGTGGCCCCGCGAGGGTGCGGCCTTCACGCCGCCGACGACGTGCGCCCCGTCCCCGACGAGCTCGGCTTCGAAGCTCCGGTCGGCCACCACCGTCGATCCCTGGAGCCGGTTGAGGGCGGTGCCGACGGAAGAGGGCAGCCAGGCCCGCTCGGTGAGGCTCTTGGACTTGGTCTTCGTCTTGACCTTGCCGTGCTTGTGCTTCACCTTCGTCCAGTGAATCTGCTGGTCTGCCGTGACGATCACCGGTGTGCCGGCATAGCGGTCGGGCGGTATCGCGCCGTGCAGACCGGTGGCGAGGAGAGTCGCGCACGCGCTGACCATGGCCGCTGCACAGCACAGCGCGACGAGCGCTCCGATCGCTGAGGCCTTCCGGCGGCGGAGAGACGCCAGCGCGAGACGGAACATCAGCCCCTCGCCCCGACGTGGGTCATCCGGTCGGCGATCTGGTCGGCGGACAGGTTGGTGGCGATGTCGGTGATCCGACCGTCCGCCAGAAAGACCACGGCATCGGCGTAGGACGCGGCGAGCGGGTCATGCGTCACCATGACCGTGGTCTGCCCGGTGCGGTCGACCGCGTGTCGCAGGAGACCCAGGATCTGCCCGGCGGCAACCGTGTCCAGGGCCCCCGTCGGCTCGTCCGCGAAGACGACGTCCGGGCGGGCGATCAAGGCCCGTGCGATCGCCACGCGTTGCTGCTCGCCGCCGGACAGCTCCGAGGGGAGGTGCCTGGTGCGGTCGGCCAACCCGACCAGGTCCAGGATTTCTCGGAGATCGTTCCGGCCTGCTCGCTGGTGTGCCAACCGCATCGGGAGGGTGATGTTCTGGCGGACGTTCAACCACGCCACGAGGTTGAACGACTGGAAGACGAAGCCGATGCGCTTCCTGCGGAGCATGGTCAGCTTCGGCTCCGACAAGGTCGCCAGGTCCGCGCCCGACGAACCCAGATGGACCGACCCCGACGTGGGCCGGTCGAGTCCCGCTGCACAGTGCAGCAGGGTGCTCTTGCCCGATCCGGACGGACCCATCACCGCGGTGAAGGTGCCCCTCGGGATCGCCAGGGAGACGTGGTCCAGGGCGGCGATCGTACGGCCCGCCGTGCCGTACGACTTGGTGACCTGCTCCAACCGCAGTGCCGTTGAATCGGACTGGGGGGCCGCCGCGCGCGACCTGGGCAGGGAGCGAAAGACCATGGACCAGATTCTTCGGCGCCGAGGGCCGTCGGAACATGGGGTTCCACCCTGACGGCACCCTGGCCCCACCCTGAGATGGCCGCCCTCGTGGTCACCGCCGCGTCGTCAGTCCAGGCCGAAGTCCGTCTGCAAGCGCTGCACCGTGCCGTCGTCCTCGAGGAACCTGATGCCGTGGCGTCGACAGGCCTCCAGGAAGCCGGCCTCGTCGTCGTCCGCCAGGGCCGCCAACTCCTCGAACCACTGTTCCGTCCCAGCAGGGGTGAGCACCTCGGTGACCCGGGCCGGCTCCCCGGTCGGGTTCCACATCGCGTGGGGGACCTCACGCGGTTTGAGCGCCCAGTCTCCTTGCGCCGCCGCCCGGATCTGGTCGCCGACGAGAACCCCGATCTCGCCCTGCTCGACCCTGACCCAGACGTCGTTGGCGTGGACGTGCGGGGGAATCAGGACGCGCGGCCGGAGAGTCTCTTCGATGACCGCCAGGACACCGTTGGTCTGCTCCGCACGCACCCGTACGCGGACCCCGAAGGGTCCGGGCAGCGTCGGACCAGGCGGAGGGACGATCGCATCGCTGGACACCTGATCGACACTAGCCGACCTGTTCCCGCCGACGGTGC
>CAYRLV010000375.1:0-4067 GCA_964425155.1 uncultured Ornithinicoccus sp.
GCTGCACCGGATGCAGGGCGATCGGCACCCGGTCGAGCCGAGCATGGTCCGCCGCGAACGTCACTTCTGGCTCGGCCCACATCGCACGCACCAGGTCGAGATTGGCCAGGAAGCGCCGCAGGCGCCCCTCGGAGCCCATTCCGAAAGCGGCGAACTCGACATCCCGATAACCGAGCCCGACGCCCACCACGAGCCGGCCCCCCGACAGGATGTCGAGGGTGGCCAGCTGCTCGGCCAGGTCGACGGGGCTCGGCAGGGCAAGCAGCCCGATGGCCGTGCCGATGCGCATGTCGCCGGACTCGGGGATGATCCGTGCGAGCACCGGCAGGGGGTGCAGGTACTGGAAGGGATGGGCCAGGTAGTGCTGGGAGGCGTAGACGCCGTCGAACCCCGCGTCCCGGACCGCCCTGACCTGCTCGAGTTGCCCCTCCATCCGAGCCGCAGGGTCCTCACCTGCGGGGAACTGGCTGCAGAGCAACAGCCCCAGCTCGATCGCGTCATCGTCACGCCGCGCCATCAGAACGACCTCGGCATCTTCAGGACGTGTTCCCCGACGTAGGAGAGGATCAGGTTCGTCGAGATCGGTGCCACCTGGTAGAGACGCGTCTCGCGGAACTTGCGCTCGATGTCGTATTCGGTGGTGAAGCCGTAGCCCCCGTGTGTCTGCAGCGCGGCGTTGGCCGCCTCCCAGGATGCCTCGGACGCCAGCAACTTGGCCATGTTCGCCTCGGACCCGCACTGCTCGCCCGCGTCATAGAGGTCTGCCGCACGCCAACGCATCAGGTCCGCCGACTCCACATTGATGTGGGCGCGGGCGATCGGGAACTGGATCCCCTGGTTCTGACCGATCGGTCGGTCGAAGACTCGGCGCTCACTGGCGTACCGGCTCGCGCGGTCGACGAACCACCGCCCGTCGCCGATGCACTCGGAGGCGACCAGGATCCGCTCGGCGTTCATGCCGGTGAGGACATAACGGAAACCCCGGCCCTCCTCACCGATGAGGGCCGTGGCGGGGACCCGCACGTCGTCGAAGAAGACCTCATTGGTCTCGTGGTTGACCATGGTGCGCAACGGGTTGACCGAGATCCCCTGGAGCTCACGCAGATCGAGCAGGAAGAGGGACAACCCGTCCGACTTCTTCCGCACCTCGGACCTCGGAGTGGTCCGTGCGAGCAACAGCATCAGGTCGGAGTGCTGGACCCTCGAGATGAAGACCTTCTGTCCGTTCACGATGTAGGAGTCGCCGTCCCGACGTGCGGTGGTGCGCAGGCTCGTGGTGTCGGTGCCGGCTGTGGGCTCGGTGACGGCGAAGGCCTGGAGCCGCAGGGCGCCGCGCGCAATGTCCTGAAGGTAGGTGCGTCGCTGCTCCTCGCTGCCGTGCCGCAGCACCGCTCCCATTGTGTAGAGCTGCGCATGGATTGGTCCGGCGTTGGCGCCGTTGCGGTTGATCTGCTCCAGGATCACGGACGCGTCACCGAGACCGAGCCCCAACCCGCCGTACTCCTCCGGCACCAGGGCTCCCAGACAGCCGGTCTCGGTGAGCGCGTCGACGAAGTCCTCCGGGTAGGCGTGTTCCTGGTCCAGGTCCCGCCAGTAGTCGTCGGGGAAGTCAGCGCAGATCCGGTCCACCAGACCGCGCAGGTCCGAACGCAGCTCCGTCTCCCCCGAACGGGTCGTGGTGGGTGCGGTCACGCCGTCTCCCCCATCCGCTCCGCAGCGAATCGTGGACCGTGACCTCGCCGGTAGACCATCACGGTGCGTTCGAACGACACCACGACCTCATCGCGCTGGTTGTAGCCCTCGGTGGCCACCTGGACGATCCCCACCTCGGGGCGTGACAGGGACTCCCGAGTGCCGAGCACCGTCGTGCGGCTGTACAGGGTGTCGCCCTCGAACACCGGGGCAGGCAGCCGGATCTTGTCCCACGCGAGGTTGGCGAAGACGTTCTGCGAGATGTCCGCGACGGTCTGGCCGGTGACGAGCGAGAGGGTGAACGCGGAGTTGACCAACGGTTTTCCGAACTGCGTGCGCGCGGCGTACTCGTGGTCGAAGTGCACCGGAGCGGTGTTCTGGGTCAACAACGTGAACCACATGTTGTCGGTCGTGGTCACCGTCCGCCCCAGCGCGTGCTCGTAGGTGTCACCGGGGGTGAAGTCCTCAAAGAAGCGTCCGGTCCATCCGTGGTGCGTCGTCATGTGATTCCCTTCAAGCCAGGTGGGCAGCCGTGGTCTCGTCGAGCCAGGCGAATACGGACTGGGTGTGCTCCCCCAGGGCGGGCACTGTCCCGAGCGCCCTCGCTGCGTCGGTCGGAGCCCAGGGAGGCATCAGCGTCTCCACCGCACCCGTGGGCGTGTCGGTCACCTCCCACCGGGCGCGACTCACCAACTGCTCGTGAGCGGCCAACTCACCGATGTCGTTGAGGCGCGCGTGGGCGATCTCCGCAGCTGACAGGAGTTGCAGGACCGCCTCTTGATCCAGGTCCTCGAAGCGCCGTGCGATCAGTGCGTCCAGGACAGAGCGGTTCTGCACGCGGGCGTGGTGCGAGTCGAAGCGCTCGTCGGTCGCCAGGTCGGGGGCGTCGAGCACATCGGCACAGAACCGGTGCCACTCCCGGTCGTTCTGCACTGCGAGCAGGACCTCGTGGCCGTCACCGGTGGTGAACGCCCCATACGGGGCGATGGTGGCGTGCGAAGTACCTTGGCGCTTCGGCGCCGCCCCGCCGTAGCGCGTGTAGTAGAGGGGGTAGGCCAGCCATTCCGTCAGCGCGTCGAACAGCGAGATCTCCACCGGAAGCGCCACGCCGGTCCGGTCACGGTGTCGGACCGCCGCGAGGATGCTCGAGTACGTGTACATTCCGGCTGCGATGTCCGCGATCGAGATCCCGACCTTGGCCATCTGCTCTCCGGTGCCTGTGAGCGAGATCAGTCCCGTCTCGCCCTGGACGAGTAAGTCGTAGGCCTTGGCCGCGGCCAGCGGACCGGTCGTGCCGTAGCCGGACACGGCGCACGCGATGACGCTGGGGTGTCTCTCCTGGACCGCTGCCGGATCGAGGCCGGCACGTTCGGCCGCCGCTGGTGACAGGTTGTGGACGAAGACGTCGGCGCGAGTGAGCAGCTGTTCCAGGCGCTCCCGGCCAAACGAGCTCTTGAGGTCCAGGGCCACCGACTCCTTGCCACGACCGAGCCACACGAAGGCGCTCGACGTACCCAACACGGCTCGGTCATAACCGCGAGCGAAGTCGCCCGACTCAGGTCGCTCCACCTTGATCACGCGCGCACCCAGGTCGGCCAGCTGTCGGGTCGCGAAGGGAGCGGCAACGGCCTGCTCGACGGCAACCACGACGATGTCGTCCAATGGCCGCGGGCTCACGACGCGGCTCCGGTGGCTGCGGTGCGCGTGTTCACCAGTTCCCGCAACTCGCTGGTGAGGTCACGCACCGACTCCGCGGCCCGAAGGTGACGCAGAACGTCATACAACCGGTCGCCCGACCCCAGCCCCGCGAAGGTGAGAGCATCATCGAACTTCGCCCGAAGCTCGCTCTCACCGACCGGGCGTGTCGCGTGGCCACGCGGACGATCGACCCGACGTTCCTGTACTCCGCCGTCGTGTCTGGTGACCCGCACGACTGCATAGCCAGTGTCCCATTCCCCGGGCCCGAAGGGTGCTGCCGCGGCTTCCTCGAGTGTCACGCGTCGGAGGAGATCTTGGGCCCGGGGGCGATTCACTTGCTCGTCGGTGAAGGTGGACAACCGAAGGTCGCCGTCGAGCAGCACGGCTGCAGAGGCGTACTCCATGCTGAACTTGCCCTGCAGCCCGGTCGTGGGGCGATGATGGATCAGCGGCCCCAATCCGGCAGGTTGCACGGTGACGCGGACCGAATCGATGTCCGAGGCGATCAATCCCTCTTGACGCAGTTCCCGCAGCGCATCTGCGGCCGAGTGGATGTAGTAGCAGCACGGATAGAGCTTCACGTTGAGCCGTGGGGTGGCCATCGCGGTCGCGTCCGGCAGTGACGGGTTGGGGTCGCCGTGGTGCAGGGCGAGAAATCCGAGCGGTCGCTCGAGTTG
>CAYRLV010000376.1:0-4035 GCA_964425155.1 uncultured Ornithinicoccus sp.
CTCACCGAGGCCTGGAAGCGTCTCTGAGGCGTATGGCGGTCCTTCCCCTCTGGTGGGACGACACCGATCGTCCCGCTCCCGACAGCACCGACCGCGGGGACGGACCCGCCCGCCCGGCCCTCACCGACGACGCGGACGTCGACGTCTGCGTCGTCGGTGCGGGCTACACCGGGCTGTGGACGGCCTACTACCTGCTCGCCGCCGACCCGTCGCTGTCGGTGCGGGTGCTCGAGCAGGAACGCGCCGGTTTCGGGGCGAGCGGCCGCAACGGGGGCTGGGTCTCGGCGCTGTTCCCGGTGCCCCCGGCCCGCCTGGCCCGCGACCACGGGGCCGACGCGGCCCGTGCCCAGCACGCCGCGCTGCGCGACAGCGTGACCGAGGTCGGGCGGGTGACCCGCGAGGAGGCCATCGACTGTGGCTTCCACCAGGGGGGCACCGTCGTCGTCGCCCGGACCCCGGCGCAGGCCGCCCGCGCCCGGGACGAGGTGGCGGACTCCGAGCACTGGGGCCTCGGCAGCACCTGGCTCGAGGCGGGCGAGGCGCGCGAGCGGCTGGCCGCTCGGGACCTCGTCGGCGCGACCTACAACCCGCACTGTGCCCGCGTCCACCCCTACCGGCTGGCGCACGGCCTGGCCGCGGCGGTCGAGCAGCGCGGCGGCACCATCCACGAACACACCCCGGTGGTGCGGATCGACCCACACCGCGTCGAGACCGTCTCCGGCGCCGTGGTGCGCGCCCGGCACGTGGTCCGGGCCACCGAGGCCTGGACGCCACGGCTGCCCCGCTCCCGACGTGCCATCGCCCCCGTCTACTCGCTCATCGTGGCGACCGAGCCCCTGCCCGAGTCGACCTGGTCGCAGCTCGGGCTGGCCGACCGCGAGACCTTCAGCGAGCACCGCCACGTCATCGTCTACGGTCAGCGCTCCGTCGACGACCGCCTGGTGTTCGGCGGCCGGGGCGCCCCGTACCACTTCGGGTCCGGGGTTCGGCCCGAGTTCGACGGCGACGCAGGAGTGTTCGAGGTGCTGCGAACCTCCTTGCGAGAGATGCTCCCGGCGATCGAGGGTGTCCGCTTCACCCACGCCTGGGGCGGCCCGCTCGGCATCCCCCGAGACTGGCACCCGAGCGTGGGGCACGACCCCGAGACCGGTCTGGCCTGGGCGGGCGGCTACGTGGGTGACGGGGTCGCGACGACCAACCTCGCCGGCCGCACGCTGGCCGACTTGGTGACCGGTCGCCATACCGACCTGACGACACTGCCCTGGGTCGGGCACCGGTCGCGTGCGTGGGAGCCGGAGCCGCTGCGCTGGCTGGGCATCAACGCCGGACTGCGGCTCGCCTCGCTGGCCGACCGTGAGGAGCGGCTGACCGGGCGCCCGGCCCGGCTGGGTCGGGCCCTCTCGCTGCTGACCGGACACTGACCACGGGCCCCCGCGCGGTCGGCGACGCGCGGTCGGACTCGATGGACGCCGCGACCTGCGTCAGCGTGCGCGCGAACCGCGCGGCGTCGAAGCGGGAGGTGGGCGCGACCAGACCGAGCACCTGTTCCGGTGCGCCCGTGGCCGGCAGCGGCACCGTCATGCACGACCACCCCCGCCGGACGTTCTGGTGCTCGACGGCGAACCCGTCGCCGCGTGCCCGGGCCAGTGCCAACCGGACCTGCCCGGGCGTGGTGGCCGTGAGCCCGGTCAGTTGGGGGACCCCCGCCCGCAGCAACGTCTCGATGCGGTCGGGATAGTGCGACAGCACCAGTCGGCCCATCGCCGTGGCCAGCGCGGCCGGCTGGGTCAGGTCGTGCGGCCAACGGGCGTCGGCGTACTGCCGCCCGAAGCGGTCGAACAGGGCACTGACCAGCGCGGCGTGATCGGGGTCGCGGGTGTCCATCTGGAACACCACGCTGCCCGGGTTCTGCGCCAACACCTCCTGCAGGTGCGGCATGGCGAGCTCACGGTCACCCCGCTGCTCCAGCGCCCGCATGCCGTAGGCCAGCAGTCTCGGACCGGCGCCGTAGGCCCGCCCCTCGTGCACCAGCACCTGGCGGTCGACCAGCGAGTTCGCGACCCGGCGCAGCGTGGGCTTGGGGATGCCGGTCCGGCGGGTCAGCTCGGCGAGCGAGGGCGCGGGACCACCGGCCAGCACCGCGCCGATGATCTCGATGGTCCGGCCCACCAGCGTGTGATCATCCATCAGCCTGCCGCCTCACGCGCAGGCGGCAGGCCCGCGTCTGCCGCAACACACCAGAGTAGCCGTCGGCGCTCAGGACCGCCCCCGGGTTTCCTCGATCTCCAGAACTCCGTGGACGGCACCGGTCAGGAAACCGGCAGGGGGTCGTGTCACTCAGTGACACGACCCCCTGTCCACCGCCCCACCGACGGGTCACTCTGGGTCCACACGAGACACGGAGTCGTTTGCAGTTCCGCGCCTCGCCAGCGGCACGACGCCGACGGGCCGCACACGAGCAGCGCCGCACACGGGAGATCGACATGGGATACCCCAGAACCGACCCGGCACGATTCTGGGTCCGCTTCGCGGCACTGGCCCTGCTGCTCGCCCCTGCGCTCGTCCTCGTCGCGAACCTGATGGGTCTCAACCAGGTCGGGACCGACGCGTCCACGCTGATCTGGGTGCGAGCACACGAGACCCGCTACCTCCTCGGCGTGGCCGTCCTGCTCGCCGGCTTCGGGCTGTTCCTGCCCGCCGGGGCTCGCCTCGCCACCGCACTCACCGGACGCGGCGCCGCACTCGGCCGGGTGGGCGGGTTGCTCTTCCTCGTCGGTCTGGTGGCGACGCTGGCGACCACCTCGGCCTACCTGCTGTCGGCCCGACTGACCACCCTGCCGGGCATCGACCCGAATGCCGCGCTCGTCATCAAGCGGACCGGCGACGAGGACGGCGGCATCGGGCTCTTCCTGCTCGTCGGCGTGCTCCTCTTCCTCGGGGCGATCCTGCTCGTGATCGGGCTCCTGCGGGCACGCCGCATCCCCGGCTGGGCGGGCATCCTGAGCATCGTCGGCATCCTCGGCACGCTCGTGGCGGACGTCTCGGGTGCCCCGACGGCGATGCTGGCCGCGGCCCTGCTGGTCTGGTGGGCGGGTTTCGCAGGCGTCGCGCACGCCAGTCTCGCGTGGCCGCCGGCGCAGGCCGGTGGGCCGGACCACACCGGCCCCCCGAGGAGGCGGACGGCCCACCGGATACCGTGAAGTGCATGGTCACGCCCGTCCTCGACGCCCTGCCCCCCGTCGTCCGGGAGATCACGACGGCTGCCTGGGAACGGCTGGCCGACCGCGCCCCCGGCCTGATGACCGGGCTCTACCTGCACGGTTCCCTGGGCTTCGGCGAGTTCACCGCGTCCAGCGACATCGACTTCGTGGCGACCACGGCGCACCGGCCGGACCTCACCGAGGTGGAGACCCTGCGTGAGCTGCACGCCGAGCTCGAGGCGGAGCACCCCACCATCCACTACGACGGCTTCTACGTGCTCGCCAGCGACCTCGCCGTCCCGCCAGGGGTGTGCCCCGCCGTCCCGGGGACCAGCGCCGGGCTGTTCTCGGTGAGCAACCACCCCGACATCATCCTGGCCAGCTGGCACGAGCTCGCCCACCACGGCGTCACCGTCTTCGGCCCCGACCTGGCCGACCTGCCGATCCACACCGACGACACCGCCCTGCGGGCCTACACCGTCGAGCACCTGACCAGCTACTGGCGCGGCCAGGTGGAGGCGATGGACCGCCACCCCGAGGAGTCGTCGGTGCCCGGCGCGACCGCGTGGGGGGTGCTCGGCACGGCGCGGCTGCGCTACCGGCTCGAGACCGGCGAGATGGCCTCCAAGGGCACCGCGGCGCGGCACGCCATGGAGCAGATGGACCCGCAGTGGCGGCCGATCCTGGAGGAGGCGCTCGCCATCCGGGAGGGACGCGGCAGCCTCCCCCGCTACGCCGACGACCCGCAGCGTCGGTGTGCGGACACCATCGCGTTCATGACCGAGGTGATCCGTCAGTCCGACCCGGCCACCCGCTGACCCCGGAAGTTGCTGGG
>CAYRLV010000377.1:0-4030 GCA_964425155.1 uncultured Ornithinicoccus sp.
GTGCGGATGCTCTTCATCACCTTCATCAGCCGGATCAGGCTGATGCTCAGCCGGCCGGCCTCCGCGGTGCTCACGGGCACGGAACCTCCCCGAGGGTCTAGTTGATTGCAACATGCAAGTATTACTCCGGTCGGCTCCGGCACACAAATCAATAGGTATGCGGGCTGCGCACCCGGCCGCGCACCGCCGGTCAGCCTCCGGTCACCCGGGGTGCCCTCCGGTCAGGGCGTCATCACGATGGCGTCGAGCACCCGCCGGGCCACGTCCTCGTCGCCGGTGACGGAGTAGGACGTCTCCTCGGTGGGGACCCGCCCCGCGGCGCGGCGGCTCACCGCGTCGGTGGACAGCGAGATCGAGGTGGTCGGGCCGTCCTCGGCCGGGCTGTCCTCCTCGACCGGCTCGCCGGTGAACAGCTTGTGCCCCCAAAGGCGCCCGTCCTCACCGAGCTCGGTGCGCACGCCAGTGCGGCCCAGCACCGGCCCGGTCACGTCGATGATGACGATGGTGCCGGGCTCGAGGCCCGCCCGCCGGGCGACCAGCCGGGGCACCACGTCGAAGAGGCTGCGCAGGAAGACGGTCGCCGCGGGGGAGTCGAGGTTGCCCGGCCGGCCGAGGGCCTGGCGGATGTCCTGCTCGTGCACCCAGAGGTCGAGCGCGCGGAGTCGGAGCACCTCGGCCACTTCGGCCGGACCGAAGGGCCCGGGGACGATGCTGGTCTCGCTGAGCCCCGGGCTGTTCAACGTGGCGAACCGCGCGTTCAGCACGTGCTCCAGCTCGGCCACCACGTCCGGTCCGGGCCGACCTCGCCGCGCCTCGATCGGCGCCTCCACCTGCCGGCCGAACTCGTTGCGCACGTGGGGGTAGTCGGGGACCTCGGCGACCACCTCGCGCAGCCCCTCGAGCTTCGCCTCGATGCCGACGACGTGCGACAGCTGGTCCTTGACCGTCCAGCCCGGGCACTGGGTCTCGCGGTCGAAGTCGCCGTCGCGGCACCCGTGCCCCAGGTCGAGCACGGCCTGGGCCGTCTGGGTGAAGGCCTGGACGAGCCCGGCCAGGTCCTGAGGCGGCGCCGGGTGCAGGGGCATGCCCCCACCCTACTTACGCTGGTGCCATGTCCTCACGGCCCACCGCCTCGCGGGCCCCCGTCGCCCGGAGGATGCCCGCGCGGGGCATCCTCGTCGCGGCGGCGCTGGTCGCCGTCGTCGTGGTCGTGCCGGCCGCGCTGTTCACCGGCGCGGCGTCGCCGTTGGCGCTCGGCGACACCGGTGCGCTGGTCCGCTGGGGCCTGCCGCTCGTGCGTGCCCTCCACGACGTGGCGATGGCGGCGACGGTCGGCCTGCTGCTGATGGCCGCGATGATCGTGCCGGAGGGCCGCCGCAGCTCGCGCCGGGTCACCGCGACCCGGTATGCCGCGGGCGCCGCCGCCGTCTGGTTCGTCACCGCCTGCGTGGGGCTGGTGTTCTCGTTCTCCGACCTGTCCAGCGTGCGGATCGGCGACCCGCGCTTCTTCGAGCAGTTCACCACGTTCCTGTGGCAGCTGGACCTCATGCGGGTCGGCGCCATCAGCGCCGGCGTCGCCCTGGTGGTGGCGGCGGGCGCCTCCTTCGCGCGCACCCGGGCCGGGATGACCTGGCTGTTCTTCCTCAGCGTGTTCGGCATCCTGCCGCTGGCGCTCGCCGGGCACGCGGCCGGGTCCGCGGACCACGACGCCGCGGTCAACTCGCTGGCCTTCCACCTGGTCGGTGTCGCGCTCTGGGTCGGTGGCCTGATCGCGCTGCTGGTGCTGCGCCCGCTGCTGGGCAAGGTGGTCGCGGTGAGCGTGGCCCGCTACTCCACCCTGGCCGGTTGGTGCTTCGCCTTCGTCGCGCTGTCCGGTGTGCTCAACGCGGCGATCCGCGTCGGCAGCTTCTCCGGCCTGGCCACCAGCTACGGAGGGCTGGTGATCGGCAAGACGGTGTGCCTGCTGCTGCTCGGGGTGGCCGGGTGGCAGCAGCGCCGGGCGATCGTGGACCGGCTGCGCGAGAACCCCGGGTCGCGCGCGGCGTTCGCGCGGCTGGCGACCGTCGAGGTCGTCATCATGAGCGTTGCGATCGGGATGGCGACGGTGCTCGCCCGCAGCGCGCCGCCGGTCGCGGAGACGCCGCCGACCGACGCCGACGCCGCGTTCTCGCTCACCGGTTACTACGCCCCGCCGCAGCTCACCGCGGTCCGCTGGGTCACGACCTACCGCACCGAGTGGCTGTTCACCACGGTCGCGGTGGTGGCGATCGGTCTCTACGTCGCCGGCATGGTCCGGCTGCACCGTCGCGGCGACCGGTGGCCGGTGCTCCGGGGCGTCTGGTGGTGCCTCGGCTGGGTGGTCTTCCTGTATGCGGTGGACGGCGCCCCGGGCGTCTACGGCCGGGTCGTCTTCTCGATGCACATGACCATGCACATGGTCGTCTCGATGGGCGCCCCGCTCCTGCTCGTGCTGGGGGCGCCGGTCACCCTCGCGCTGCGGACGTTGAAGCCGCGCAAGGACGAGACGCTCGGCCCGCGCGAGCTGCTGCTCGCCGTGGTGCACTCCCGCTACCTGCGGGTCCTGGGCAACCCGATCGTGGCGGCGCTGATCTTCTTCCTCAGCCTGATCGTCTTCTACTACTCGCCCCTGTTCGAACTGGCCCTGCGCACCCACACCGGGCACGTGCTGATGGTCACCCACTTCATGCTGGCGGGTTACCTGTTCGCGTGGGTGCTGGTCGGGGTCGACCCCGGTCCGCCCAAGTGGGCACCGTCCCTGCGGTTGGTCATCCTGTTCGCCACCCTCTCCTTCCACGCGTTCTTCGGGGTCGCGCTGATGACCGGGTCGTCGTTGCTCGCCCCCGACTTCTTCAACGCGCTGCACCTGCCGTGGCTCACCGACCCGCTCGCCGACCAGCAGAAGGGCGGGGCGATCGCCTGGGGCATCGGTGAGCTCCCGACGATGCTGCTGGCGCTGCTCGTGACGCTCTCCTGGATCCGGTCCGACACCGCGACCGCGCGGCGCAAGGACCGGCAGGCCGAGCGGGACGACGACGCCGAGCTGCGCGCCTACAACGCCCGTCTCGCGGCACTGGCCCACCGGGACCGGCCCGAGTCCTCGTCCGCACCCGGGGCCGCCGGCGACGACGCGGCGGAGGACACTGTGGACCACGGGCGAGGCCAGCCGACACCAGGAGGGTGATCATGCGGATCGCGGTGATCCAGCTCGGATACGGCGACGACGAGGGCGTCGCCGAACGGACCGAACGCGCGGCGGCGCTGGTGCGCGACCAGGCGGGACACGACCTGGTCGTGCTGCCGGAGCTGTGGGGCGCGGGCGGCTTCGCCTACCGCGGCTGGGAGGAGCGGGCGCAGCCGGTGGACGGGCCGATCGCGTCCGCCATGGCGAAGGCCGCCAGCGACGCCGGCGTCCTGCTGCACGCCGGCTCGATCGTCGAGCGGCCGGCCGACGGCTCGCGCGGTCCCGAGGGCAAGGACCTGTGGAACACCTCGCTGGTCTTCGACGCGAGCGGCAGTCTCGTCACGACATACCGCAAGATTCACCGGTTCGGCTTCGGCCAGGGCGAGCCGCGGCTGATGGAGGCGGGCGAGGAGCTGGCGTACGTCGAGGTGCCGGACGGCACCGGCACGGCGAGGGCCGCCCTGTCCACCTGCTACGACCTGCGCTTCCCGGAGCTCTACCGGGCCCAGCTGGACGGTGGGGCGAGCCTGTTCGTCGTCCCCGCCGCGTGGCCGATGGCGCGCGTGGCGCACTGGACGCTGCTCGGCCGGGCCCGGGCGGTCGAGAACCAGTGCGTCCTGGTCGCCGGCAACACCGCGGGCACGCATGCGGGCGTCGAGATGGGCGGGCACAGCCAGGTCGTCGCGGCCGACGGCACCGTGCTGGCCGAGGCCGGTGACGACGAGCAGGTGTTGAGCGTCGAGGTCGACCTCACCGAGGTGGCCGCCTACCGCCAGGCCTTCCCGGTACTCGGCGACCGCCGCCTGCCGCTGGCCACCGACTGACGCT
>CAYRLV010000378.1:0-4026 GCA_964425155.1 uncultured Ornithinicoccus sp.
CCCGGCGGGGTGCTGGTGACCTCCAACAAGCGCGACGTGGTGGACGCCACCAGGGACGTGCGCGCCAAGGCCGGCCCGGTGTGGGTGTTCGACCCGCAGGCGATCGCGCTGGAACAGCCCAGCTGGTGGTGGAACCCGCTCTCGTATGTCACGGACGAGGTGAAGGCGGCCAAGCTGGCCGAGCACTTCGCCGCCGGCTCGCGTGACCCGGGCGCGCGCACCGATGCCTACTTCGACCCGGCCGGCCAGGATCTGCTCGCCGGCCTGCTGCTCGCCGCAGCTCTCGACGGCCGCCCGATCACCGACGTCTACACGTGGCTGACCCGCCCGACCGACGACACGGCGGTGGACATTCTGCGCGAGCACGGCTTCACCCTCACCGCCGACCAGGTGGCCGGCGTCGTCGACGCCCCCGAGAAGCAGCGCGGCGGGGTGTTCGGCACCGCCCAGCAGATGGCCTCGTGCCTGACCAACCGGCAGGTGGCCGCCTGGGTCACCCCCCAGGGCATGACCGATCGGCGGCCGCACTTCGATCCCGAGACGTTCGTGCGTGAGGGTGGCACCCTGTACTCGCTGTCCAAGGAGGGCCGCGGCACCGCCGGCCCGCTCGTGACCGCGCTGACGGTGGCCGTCGTGGAGGCCGCCGAGGAACTGGCGGCCACCTCCCCCGGTGGCCGGTTGCGCACCCCGCTGCTCGGGGTGCTCGATGAGGCGGCTAACGTCTGCCGGTGGCGCGAGCTGCCCAACCTCTACAGCCACTACGGCTCGCGCGGGATCGTCCTGATGACGATCTTGCAGTCCTGGTCCCAGGGCGTGGAGGTGTGGGGCGAAGCAGGGATGAAGAAGCTGTGGAGCGCGGCCAACATCAAGGTCTACGGCGGCGGCGTGTCCGAGGCAGCGTTCTTGGAGGACCTGTCGCGGATCATCGGTGACTACGACCGGCTGTCATCCTCGACGTCCTACGGGCGCGGGCAGCGCACCGTCTCCCAGCAGCTGCACCGTGAGCGCATCCTCGACGTGGCCGACCTCGCGGCGCTGCCCAAAGGCCGTGCCGTGGTGCTGGCCTCCGGCTCCCGGCCGACGCTGATCCGCACGCAGCCGTGGATGACCGGGCCGCACGCGGCCCAGGTGCGCGCCTCGATCGCGGCGCACGATCCGCAGGCCGAGCGCACGATCCGGGAGGCAGAGACCGAACTGGCCGCCGTCGACGCGGCCCTGAGCACTGAGAAGGAGGCGTCGTGAGCGATTGGGGCGACGACTACGACGAGGACGGCATCGAGGCCGAACCGATCGACGTCGACGAGGACACCGCCGAGGTGGCCGACGACGACACCGGCGAGCTGGCCGACGACGACACCGGCGAGGCGGCGGCCGAGCCGAGCCTGTACTACGGGTCCGTTGATGAGTTCCTGCGGGAGTACCTGCGTCACGTCTACCGGCGCAAGATCGACGGCCGGCACAAGGTGTGGGCGGCTCGCTGGTGGGAATACGACGAGGCGGTGATCCGGCTCGAAGCGCTGTGGCGGTCTTGGGAGCACCTGCGCCTGGACGGCAAGACCGGGATGAGCGTGTGGTGGCGCGACCACGCCGACCATCACATGGCGGTGCTGATGGACCCAGAAGGGCCGTTCCTGGCAGCCGACGCGACCGCTGAGGAGAACCAGTGCAAGAAGGGTGCGCCGCTGCCCTACCAGGCTCCACCGGCTGGCCTGTTCCCCGACGTCCGCGAGGACCCCGGCTCAGCCGCCTGACGCCGGCCGCCGCTCCGAACACAGACAGGGACCGCTCCCCTTCCGGGACGGTCCCTGTCCTCGTGTGGCGGTGCTGGTCGGCTCATCGGGCCAGGCCGGTGCGCTGGGCCTGGAGCTGCGCGCCGCGGACCTTGGCCTTGCGGGCCTTGGGTGCCTTCTTCCCGGCGCCCTTGACCGCTTCGGTGGCCGGCGTGCCCTGGCTGACGTCGGCGCGCATCCGGGTGGCGACCACCTCCGCGTTGATGCCCTTGGCTTCCAGCTCACGCGCGGTGCCGTCGCGCCGTTCGGCGCTGTCGTAGAGGTTCCTGCCGTCCTCACGGACACGCTCGGCCAGCGCCTCGCGCTGCTCGGCCTCCGCGGCCGCCCGGACCCGCTCCTCGGCGTCGGGTTCGTGTTCGGCCGCTGCCCGCGCCTCCGCAGCGCGCTGCTCCTCCTGGTCGGCCTGGGTCATGAGTCGCTGCGCCTCGGCGTTCTCGGCCGCCGAGCGGCTCCGCTCACCGTCCGCCTGGGCACGCTCGTGCACGGCGCGCTCGACCGCGGCCCGCACCGCGGCCGGGTCGGCCTCGGTGGCGTCGACGTCGACGCCGTAGCGGGTGCGCAGCTCGTCGCGCATCCGCTGTTCGGCGCGCACCGCCTCGGGGTCCTCCCGTTCCCACGCGCGGGCGACCTGATAGGCGTGGCCGATCTGCTCCGGGCTCGCCTGATTCCACCACTGCTCGCGGTAGACGTTGCTCAGCTCTGCGCGCGCCACGCGCCGCTCGGCCTCCATCCTGGATTGCAGTTCGCGGGCCTCCTGCTGGCTGCGCGCCTCAGCCTGGCGCAGTGCCTGTTCACGCTCTCGGGCGATGCGCTCCGCGATCTGTGAAGCGGCGGTGACCAGCACCCGCAGCTGACCCTCGAATGCTTCCTCGATGCCGTCGGTTCCCTCAGCCATGAGCGGCCTCCTCTCCTCCTAGCGTTCCGGTCCGCGGGCTGCGCCCGGTCTGGCGGTGTGCCGGCGGCGCGCCGGCTCGATCGTGTTCGGCACTGGCGACGTCGCCGCGGTGGCCGGCTTGGCCTGGCTGGCGTCCATCAGCCGGCGTGCGCGTTCGGCGGCCGGGTCCAGCTTCGGCGGCTCAACGGGCCGCTCGATCGTCGCGGTGGCCGTACGTCCCGCGGGCTGCGTGCGTTCGCTGGGCGGCTTCGGCAGCGCAGCGCCCACCCGGTCAAGTCGCGCCCGGACGTCCTCACTGATGAGTCTCGCCTGCCGAGCATCACGTGCGGCAACGGCCGCGTCGGCCACCCGCTCGCTGAGCCGGATCAGCTGGCGCAGCATGACCGCCTGGGCGACGGTTCCCTGGCCTCCACGCGCGGCACTGGCCAGCAGCATCGCCGCCCCGGAGATGGCGATGGTGCGCGCCTTCTCCGGCCGCACGGTCCGCCGGTACGTCTGCGCCGATCGCGACAGCGCCTCGGCCGCGGCCGCCAGGTCGCCCGGAGTCTCCTCCGTCGCGTTTGACCACGCGGCCAGCGCTCCGGCGGTCTGCCGGGCCACGGTTGCCCATGTGTCCCGATCCTCGACCGGAACCTCGCTCAACCGATCCACGAGCTTGCTCAACCGCTCCTGCTGCTGCACCCATTGCCGGGCCGTCGGCTCGGTTGCCTCCCGCCCCGGCGCGACGACGCGCCGGCCACGCTTGGCGGCGTTCCACTCCGCCGCGGCGTCCATCGCTCCGGTCGGGGTGTCCTCCCATCCGTCGCGCAGCCGGGGCAGGCTCAGATCACGGCCGAGCTGCCCGCCGCCGTACCAGATCGGTCGTTCACCGGCCTCGGGTCGCTCGGCCACGGAGTAGCCGGTGATGACGTCGGTGCGCCCCTCCGCGTACCGCGGCCGCACGAGCAGTCCCTCACGGCGCAGCCGGCGCACGAACTCCGCTTCCGACCTGCTTGCGGTCGCGCACCCGCGAACCTTCAACGACAGCAGGTAACGCGGCTGGTCGGTGCGCAGCTCGGCGGCGATGCGCGCCTGCCGCTCCATGCCGTCCAGCCGCTCCCACGGCGGGGTGCCGGCGTCCATCTTCGTGCGCGCTCGCTCGTACTTGGCGCGCGCCCGCGCACGAGCCCGAGCCTCCCGCTCGGCCGGGTGGTAGCCGCGCGTAGCACGCTCGGCCTTGACCGATTCCAGCTCCTCCAGCCCGTACTTCGCCTCCAGCGCGCGAGCCGCGGCCTGGGCGCGGCGAAAGTCGTTGTGTACCGACGCCTTGGTGCCATCCTCGCGCACCAGGTTCACGGCGAT
>CAYRLV010000379.1:0-4012 GCA_964425155.1 uncultured Ornithinicoccus sp.
CCGCCCCGTGGTCGAGCGGGTGCCGGCTGCCGATGCGGTAGGCCACGTGGTAGTCCGTCCAGGTCGGCTCGACGACCGACAGCGCGAACGCGTCGCCGCCCTCGACGATGGTGAGGTGAGCGGTGGCACCGACCGCGTCCGCCAGGGCGCGCAGGGTCGGCAGCGCGGCGTCCCGCAGCAGCGGCAGCACGGACGCCGACATCCGAGTCAGCCCGAGCCCCAGCCGGATCCGGCCGCTCTCCCGGCGGGTGACGAAGTCGCGCGCCTCGAGCGTGGCCACCAGCCGGTAGACGACCGGGCGGCCGACTCCGAGCTCCTTGGCCAGCTCGGTGACCGTCATGCCGGACCCGTGCTCGCGGTCGGCGAGCAGCTGCAGGATGGCCAGGCCGCGATCGAGCGTCTGCGACGTCTCGCCGCCGACCGGACCGGTGCTCCTCGGGCTCACCCCCGCACCGTATCGTCGCCCTCCCCTCTCCCCCGTGTTGCGGCGTGGGGCGGCAGGACGCGGTGTGGTTGCCTTGGCGGCATGGGTGTCAGCGAGGCGGAGCACGGATTCCGGGTCGGCCGTATGCGGAGTGGTCCCCGGGGCGCGATCACCGACGTCGCCGGCGTGCACGTCGGCCACACCACGTTGTCGGACGGGCCGATCCGCACCGGAGTCACCGCGATCGTGCCCACCCAGCTGGACGACACGCGCCGGACCCTGCCGGCCGCGGTCGAGGTCGGCAACGGCCACGGCAAGCTGGTCGGCTCCACCCAGGTGGACGAGCTGGGCACCCTGGAGACGGCGATCGTGCTGACCAACACGCTGTCGGTCCACCGGGCGGCGGATGCCCTGCTGACCCACGAGCTGGCCCGGGCCGGTCGCGAGGACGTCGTCACGCTCAACCCGCTGGTGGGCGAGACCAACGACGGCCGCCTCTCCGACATCCGATCCCGCCCGGTGCGCGAGGAGCACGTGCTCGACGCGCTCGCCTCGGCGGGGCCCGGCGCGGTCGACGAGGGCTGCGTCGGCGCGGGCACCGGCACCTGCGCGCTCGGCTACAAGGGCGGCATCGGCACCGCCTCGCGGGTGGCGCCGGAGGGTGCGGGAACCTGGACCGTCGGCGCGCTGGTGCAGTCCAACTTCGGTGGCGTCCTGCGGATCAACGGTGTGGCGATGCCGGCCGACGAGCTGCTCGACGACACCATCCCGGTCGCCGCCCACGAAGCCGAAAGCCCTACCCCGCAGGGCAACTCGTGCATGATCGTGGTGGCCACCGACGCGCCGCTCGATGCCCGGCAGCTCGGCCGGATCGCCCGCCGCGCCGTGTTCGCGATGGACCGGGTGGGCGCCGACTTCGCCCACGGCAGCGGCGACTACGCGATCGCCTTCACGACCCAGGACGACAGCGCACCCCTGCCGGACCCGGAGCTCAATCCGCTCTTCGCCGCGACCATGGAGGCGGTGGAGGAGGCGCTGGTGTCCTCGCTGCTGCACGCGGTGACGACGACCGGCTATCGGGACCACACGGCATACGCTCTGCCGCACGATCGCGTGCGCGCTCGCCTTCCTCGATAGCCGCGGAGAGTTCGGCCCACCTCCCCTGGTGAACCGGGGCGCGCGGCGCCGGAATGCTCGTACGCTGGTCGGGTGACCGCGGACGGCGGCCGAGCGGCCGTCGAGCAGGCGTTCCGCACCGAACGGGTGCGCGTCCTCGCCGCGCTCGTCCGCAGCACGGGCCAGCTGGACCTGGCCGAGGACGTACTGCAGGACGCGTTCGCCACGGCGTTGCAGCGTTGGCCGGAGTCGGGGGTGCCACGGGAGCCGGCCGCCTGGCTGGTCACCGTCGCTCGGCACCGGCTGCTCGACCAGCTCCGCCGTGACCAAGTGGGCGAGCAGAAGCAGCTCGCCGCGGCCGGGGCGGCTCGGCGCCCGGCCGAGCCGGACGAACACACCCAGCTCGACGAGATCGGCGACGAGCGGCTCAGTCTCCTGTTCACCTGCTGCCACCCGGCGCTGTCCCTGGAGGCGCGGGTGGCGTTGACCCTGCAGGCGGTCGGGGGTCTCACGGCCACACAGATCGCGCACGCCTTCCTGGTGCCCACGACGACCATGGCGCAACGGCTCGTGCGGGCCAAACGCAAGATCCGGGACGCCCAGATCGCGTTCGCCGTGCCGGACGACGAGGCGCTGGCGCGCCGGCTGGACGGCGTGCTCGCCGTGGTCTACCTGATCTTCAACGAGGGCTACGCCGCCAGCACCCCGGGCCCGCTCGTCCGGGCCGACCTGTGCCTGGAGGCGCTTCGGATCGGCGGGCTCCTCGTGGCCCTCCTGCCGGCCGAGCCGGAGGTACTGGCGCTGGACGCCATGATGCTCCTGCACGACGCCCGCCGGGCGGCCCGGACCGACCCGAACGGTGGTCTGGTGCCGCTCGCCGACCAGGACCGAACGCGGTGGGACCCGGGACCGGTTGCCGAGGCGCTCGGGCTGCTGGACCGGGCACAGCGGCTCGGCGGTCGCGGCCCCTACCTGTTGCAGGCACAGATCGCCGCCACCCACATGGCCGCGTCCTCGCCCGCGCATGTCGACTGGGAGCGCATCGCGGCCCTGTATGCCGAGCTCGACCGCCAGGCACCGTCACCGGTCGCCTCGCTCAACCACGCGGTCGCGGTCGCCGAGGCGGGCCGCGTCGCGGAGGCACTCGACCTGGTCGACGCGATCGGTGACCTCCCCGACTACCACCTGCTCCCGGCCACCCGGGCCGAGCTGCTCTCGCGGCTCGGTCGCACGCGAGAGGCGGACACGGCATACGGAAGGGCTCTGCAGCTGGTGCGCAACCCGGCCGAACGAGCCCACCTGATCCGGCGACGGGCGGCTCTGCCGGACTCGGGCGACAAGAACCCGGGCGAAAAGAAGGCGTGAGCCGATGTCGAGTTCGCCCGCCGCCGTTCGTCATCCGGGTGTCCCATTCCTTCCCCCCAGGAGGGCACCATGAGCGCTCAGCTCGTGCACTTCGAGATCCCCGCCCCCGGACCCGGCCAAGGCGCAGGCGTTCTACACGAGATTGTTCGACTGGCAGCTGGAGCCGTACGGCGAGTCCTACCAGCTCATCCCGCGCCAACCCTCCGGCGGCATCTTCCCCGCCGAAACCGGCTCCTGACGAGGGTGGCCCGACACGACACCAGCGCGACGAAGGAGGAACGATGCACTACCTGATGCTGCTCTACCAGACCGGGGAGCGGGCAGCCCCCGACAGCCCCGAGAGCGAGAAGGTGCGGGCCGCGATGCGCGACTACCTCGACGGTCTCGAGCACTCGGGCCAGCTGCGCGCGGCGGCTCCGCTCCAGCGACCCGAGACGGCGACCACCGTGCGGCAACGCGACGGCCGACGGCTGCTCGTGGACGGCCCGTTCATGGAGACCAAGGAGTGGCTTGCTGGATACTTCCTGGTCGAGTGCCCCGACCTGGACACCGCCCTCGACCTCGCGGGGCAGTGTCCGGCGTGCGCCGGGCCCGGCGCCGTCGAGGTGCGACCGCTGGCCATGGAGCCGGCAGCGGTGGGTGGTGCCGACCGTGCGTCTTGAACCGTTCACGCTCTCCTTGCTGCTGCTCGCGGACCCGCCGCCGGACCTGACCGACGAGGAGGCCGCGCGGTTGCAGGACGACCACATGGCCCACCTGGCCGGCCTGTTCGACACGGGCGACCTGCTGGCTGCCGGCCCGGTCAGGGACACACCGCCCGGCCGGCTGGTGGGGTTTTCGATCTACCGATGCTCGCCGCAGCGGGCCGCCGAACTCGGGGCCCAGGACCCGGCCGTCCGGCGCGGCACGTACGTCCACGAGGTGCACCAGTGGCTCGTGCCTGAGGGAGTGATCAGCTCGGGCACCGGGCGTCTCCCCCGGTCCGTCTCCGAGGTCGAGGTCTGACCCACCCCAGGCGTGGGGGGGGGGGGCGGGCCCCCCCCCGCCGGGCGGCGCCGCCCCCCCCCCGCGGGGGGGGGGGCCCCCCGGGCCCGCCGGCCCCGACGG
>CAYRLV010000380.1:0-3991 GCA_964425155.1 uncultured Ornithinicoccus sp.
CTCGACGAGCTGGGCACCCCGCTCGCCGGCGTCACCTTCGTCGTGGTCGACCTGGAGACCACCGGCGGCAGCCCCTCCGGGGCGCACATCACCGAGGTCGGTGCGGTCAAGGTGCGCGGCGGCGAGGTCCTCGGCGAGTTCCAGACGCTGGTGCGCCCGGGCGAGCCCATCCCCGCGTTCATCTCGGTGCTGACCGGCATCACCAACCAGATGGTCGCCGACGCGCCGAGCCTGGAGTCGGTGCTGCCGGCGTTCCTGGAGTTCGCCCGGGGAAGCGTCCTGGTGGCACACAACGCCGGGTTCGACGTGTCCTTTCTCAAGGCGGCGGCCGCCCAGACCGGGCACCACTGGCCGGGGTTCCGGGTCATCGACACCGTGCACCTCGCGCGCCAACTGGTGACCGCCGACGAGGCGCCCAACCGCAAGCTCGCCTCGCTGGCCCGGTTGTTCGGTGCCACGACCACCCCCGACCACCGCGCGCTGCACGACGCGCAGGCCACGGTCGACGTCCTGCACGGGCTGCTGGCGCGGGTGGGCAATCTGGGCGTGCACACGCTGGAGGAGCTGGCCAGCTACTCCTCCCGGGTCAGCCCGGCGCAACGGCGCAAGCGGTTCCTCGCCGACCATCTGCCGTCCGCTCCCGGCGTCTACGTCTTCAAGGACGGTGACGGCCGGCCGCTCTACGTCGGCACCTCGACCGACATCAAGCGGCGGGTCCGCACCTACTTCACCGCCAGCGAACAGCGCACCCGGATGGCCGAGATGGTCGGGCTCGCCCAGAGCGTGACCCCCATCGTCTGCGCGACACCGCTCGAGGCCCAGGTGCGCGAGCTGCGCCTCATCGCGGAGCACCAGCCGCGCTACAACCGCCGGTCCCGGCACCCCGACCGCGCGCCCTGGGTCAAACTGACCGTCGAGCCCTTCCCGCGGTTGTCGATCGTGCGCCAGGTCAAGGGTGACGGGGCGCGCTACTTCGGCCCGTTCCCGTCGCGCTCGGCGGCGCAGGACGCGATCGACGCGGTGCACGAGGTGGTGCCGCTACGACAGTGCACCAAGCGGCTCAGCGCCCGCGGCGGCTCCTCCTCGTGCATGCTCGCCGACCTCGGCCGGTGCGGCGCGCCGTGCACCGGGGCCCAGTCGGTGCAGGACTACGCGCTGGTGGCGCAGACCGCCGCCGAGATGATCTCCGGCGACGCGCGGGAGGTCGTCGGCGCGCTGCACGAGCGGATGAGCGCGCTGTCCGAGCAGGAGCGCTACGAGGATGCGGGGGCGCTGCGCGACCGGCTGCTGCACCTGGTGCGGGCCGCGGCCCGGGCCCAGCGGATCGCGCCGCTGGCCGCCAGCCCCGAGGTCGTCGCGGCCCGTCGGGCCGACGCGGGCGGCTGGGAGCTGGTGTGCGTGCGCTACGGCCGGCTGGCCGGCACCACCGTCAGCCCGCGCGGTGCCGACCCCCGCCCCTACATCGAGGCGCTGACCAGCACCGCCGAGGTCGTCGAGGCACCGCAGCGGCCGGTCCCCGCGGCCAGCGCCGAGGAGACCGAGAAGGTGTTGCGCTGGCTCGAGCAACCGGGCGTGCGGATGGTGTCCGTCGTGGGCGAGTGGACCTGCCCCGTGCACGGTGCCGGCGCCGAGCGCGACCGGCTCGAACCGCTGGTCGCGGCGCGGCGCGACGTGGTCGACTTCGACGAACCGGCCTCGGTCGGCCTGCTGCACCGGCCCGCGGGTGCGGTCGCCTCGTCCGTGTCCCCCTGAGCTGCGACGGACGCGCTGATCCGGTCGGTCGGGTGACACCGGCACACCGGCCCCGTCACGGCCGGACCAGCTCGGCTGGCCCCTGGGCTGCGGGGCCCGTCTCGGTCGGCTCAGCCGTCGTCGAGGCCGAGGCTGAAGGCGGCGTCGAGGTCCTTGCTGGAGTAGGTGCGAAACGCGATGTGCGTCTGGGTGTCGATGACGCCGTCCACCTTGTTGAGCCGGTCGGCGATCACGTCGGCGAACTCCTCGTGCCGGGAGACCTTGGCGACCGCGATCAGGTCGACATCGCCAGTGACGGAGTAGACCTCACTGACCCCGTCGATCTCCGCGATGGCGGCCGCGGCCTCGGGGATCCGGTGGACGTCGCACTTGATCAACACGATGGCGGAAATCACGCGCTCAGCCTACTGGTCCGGCCCGCTGAGCGAGTGACCTGCCGCTCGTCCGTGCCGCGGAAACCCCCGGTCCCGGTGCCGGGGAGCGCCCGAGGGGTGCCACCCCCGCGGTCCTTCCCCGGTGCCGGCGTCCGGGGCTCAGGACTGGGGCGCCCGGGCGGTCGAGGCGGCCACCCAGCGGGACACCACCGCGGCGGCCGCGCCGTCGTCGATCGACGCCTCGGCCCGATCCATGCCGGCGCGCACCTGCCGGTGCAGCGCCTGCGCCCCGGTCTCCCCGGCGTCTCGGGTGTCGTCGGTGTCCGGCTCGGTGAGGGCCAGCGCGATGCCCGCGTTGAGCACGACGGCGTCGCGGACCGGCCCGCGCTCCTCGCCCCCGACGACCCGGCGCAGCACCGCCGCGTTGTAGCCGGCGTCCTGGCCGCGCAGGGACTCCACGGGGCTCAGCGTGAGCCCGAGCCGTTCCGGGTCGAGCGTGTGCTCGGTGACCTGGCCGCCCCGCACCCACCAGACCGTCGAGGTGGTGCTGACGGTCAGCTCGTCGAGGCCGTCGTCTCCCCGGAAGACGGCAGCGTCCTTGGCCCGCTCGGCGAACACCCCCGCGAGGAGCGGAGCCATGCGGGCGTCGGCGACTCCCACGGCCGCATACTGCGGCTGCGCCGGGTTGGTGAGCGGACCGAGGTAGTTGAAGGCGGTGCCGATGCCCAGGCCGCTCCGGGCGGCCGCGGTGTGCCGGAAGGACGGGTGGAACGTCTGGGCGAAGCAGAAGCTGATGCCGCACTCGGCGAACACGGCGGCCACGTCGTCGGTCGTGAGCTTGAGGTTGATGCCGAGGGACTCGAGCACGTCGGCGGAGCCGGACGAGGAGGACGCGGCCCGGTTGCCGTGCTTGATGACCGGCACCCCGGCCCCGGCGGCGACGATCGAGGCCATCGTCGAGATGTTGACCGTGTGCGCCCGGTCGCCCCCGGTGCCGACGATGTCGAGCGCGACGTCGGGCGCGTCCAGGCGCGTGGCGTGTTGGAGCATCATGTCGGCCAGGCCGCGCATCTCCGCCACGCTTTCGCCCTTGGCGCGCAGCGCGACCAGGAAACCGGCGATCTGCACGGGGCTGGCCTCGCCGCTCATGACCTGGTCCATCGCCCACGACGCCTGCTCGGTGCTGAGGTCGTGGCCCTCGATCAGCGAGGTGAACAACGCCGGCCAGCTCACCGCCTCCGGTGGGAGAGCCGTGGTCGCCATGGTCAGGGCTTGACCAGCGAGCCCACGCCGGCGAGACCGAGTTCGCTCACGGCCGAGCACAGCGCGAGGGCGTCGAGCGGGTGCGGCACCACCTGGTCGGCCTGGGACCAGGCGGCGAGCCATCCGTCCTGCGGCCGCCCGGTCAGCACGAGAATCGGCGGGCACTCGAAGATCTCGTTCTTGAGCTCACGGCACAGCCCGAGACCTCCGACGGGGGTCGCCTCGCCGTCGAGGACCAGCACGTCGAAGTGCGCCGCCTGCAGGGCCTCGCGCACGCCGGCAGCGGTCGCGCACTCGCGCCAGGAGGCCACCTCCACCTCCCGGGAGGGCCGCTTGCCCACCCCGACCCGGACCTCGTCACGCGTGCTGATGTCGTCGCTGTAGAGCAGCACGCTGATCCGCTTCGGACCGCCCGCGCGGCTGGTGTCCGAAGGGCTGGAGGGGGGAGTCGACGGTTGCGCATCGGTCATGCGGTCGATGCTACCCGTGCCGTGGCGCCTTCCCATGCCCGACATTCGGGGGGTCGCTCTGCCATCCGTAGGCGGATGGGGCCATAATGGCGCCCGTGGCGACCGCATCAGCAGTTCACTCAGGCACCGAGG
>CAYRLV010000381.1:0-3976 GCA_964425155.1 uncultured Ornithinicoccus sp.
ACGTGTTCATCGCCCACGACCTGTCGGTGGTGCGGCACATCTGCGACCGGATCGCCGTGATGTACCTCGGCAAACTCGTCGAGATCGGCACCGACGTGGAGATCTCGGACCACCCGACTCACCCGTACACCCAGGGCCTGCTGTCGGCCGTGCCGGTGCCGGACCCGGACGTGCGTGACAAGCGGGAGCGGATCAAGCTCGAGGGCGACGTGCCCAGCCCGGCGAACCCGCCGTCCGGCTGCCGGTTCCGGACGCGGTGCTACAAGGCGCAGACGATCTGCGCCGAAAAGGAGCCGGAGCTGAGGGTCCGGGAGGGTTCGCCACATCTGTCCGCCTGCCACTTCGCCGAGGAGCGCGACGTGGTCCACGCGGTCACCGACGACGGCTGAGCCTCACCAGTCCGCGGCCGGGGCGCGAAACCGTTGGGCCTCAGGACGATCCGCCACCGGGGATGGAGCGCAACGGCGTGCGACCCGGCGCCGACGGCTGCTGCGGGTGCAGGGGGCGCGAGCCGGTCGCCTGTCGCCAGACCTGGTAGCCGAGCCACCCGACGGCGACGATCCGGGCGACCAGGAAGATCGCGTAGTCCGGCCCCGGGAGGGCCCGGTTGGCGTCGAACGACTGCGCCGCATACAGCCAGGTCGCCAGGAAGGCGGTCACCTCGACCGAGGCCCAGATCAGGTGATCTCGCCAGCGCAGTCCCACCAGGGCGATGAGCGGCAGCAGCCAGAGCACCGACTGGAGGGTGACCGACTTCCCGGTCACCAGCACGATCGCCACCATGACGAACGAGACCTGCGCGACCGAGGGCCGCCGCCCGGGCCCCATCGCGAACATCGCGCCGACCGACACCGCCGCAACCCACCCGAGCAGCGCGAGCAGCGTCACCACCACGACCGGGAGCTGACGGCCGAACAGGTCGGGGAGCAACCAGGGCGAGCCGTAGCTCACCGCGCTCTCCCACCAGTTGACGTAGGGCGCGAGCACCGGGTCCGCGCGCCCGGAACCCGGACTCGCCACCAGGAGCGGGACGATCACCACGAGGACGGTCACCACCGCCGCCACGACCAGCTTGGCGAAGCGCTGCACGTGCCCGTCCCGCCAGGCGACGATGCCGATGGCCAGCACGATGATCACCGGATAGCTCCGGGCCATCGCGGCCAGCCCCAGCGCGATCCCCGCGAGGGCCGGCCGACGGCGCACCCAGGCCAGCAGGCCGGCCGAGGCGAGCAGCACGCCGAGCAGGTCCAGGGACACGAGGCCGGCGGTCACGAGCACCGGGCTGAGCGCGACGTGCGCGGCCCGCCACGGCGTGTCCGGGACGGTGGCGGCGGTGACGACGACCAGCAGGACGAGCAGGACGGCCACGACGATCGCGGCCAGCGCGAAGTACCACTGCTGGTGGGTGAACCCGGTCCGGCCGGGAGGCACGAGCAGCCCGATCAGCCACATCCCGAACCCGGTGACGACCGGTTGCCCTGGAGAGGCACCGCCGGTGAGGTAGGGCGTGGCGGTCGAGCCGGTCCCGGCCAGGCTGAGCGGCAGGTCGGAGTAGCACATGTGCCAGTACTGGCTGGGGTCCTTCCAGCCGTAGAGCAGGCAGTGGCTCTTCTCCAGCACGCCGAGGGCGACGAACACGCTGGCCAGGGCGGCGAGCACCCCGGCGACCGGCTGCCAGCTCGGCGAGACGCGCGCGAACCGGCCGAACGGCCCACCGATCAGCTCGCTGGCAGCGGCGACGACCGGGTCGCGCCGGGACGGCGCGAGCGTGGGGTCGGTCGGTCGCATGCCCGCAGACTACGGGGCGGGCACGAGCTCGCGCGCCGCTTCCTGCCCGGACCCGGCCGGCGCCCTGTCGTCCTCGGCCGCGTCGCCCTCGGCGGGCTGCTCCTGGGCTGGTGGCTCGGTGCGGGTCTCCTCGCGGCTGCCCTCGTCGTCGCCCGGCCGGGTCGTCCTGGTCGCGCTGGTGCGCGGCGGGGACGGGCTCGACTGCGTCGTGGTCGTCGTCGTGGTGGAGGTCTCGGTCGTCGGTTCCTGCGTCGTGGTCGTCTCGGTCGGCTCCTGCGTCGTGCTGGTCTCGGTCGGCTCGGTCGTGGTGGTGGTCTCGGTCGGCTCGGTCGTGGTCTCGGCCGTCGTCGTCATGCTGGTGGGAGTGCCCGTCGGTGTCTCGACGTGGTCGTCGTTGACCCCGGCCCGCGGCGGGAACTCCTGCACCGGCGCACCCTTGAGCGCGCCGATCATGAAGTCGGTCCAGATCGTCGTCGGGTAGGTGCTGCCGGTCAGGCCGGACAGCCCGCCGATGTCCTGCAGGGGCTTCGGTGTGCCGTTCACGTCGTTGTACATCCCGACGGCCGTGGCCAGCTGCGGGGTGAAGCCGTCGAACCACACCGACAGGTTGGACTCGGAGGTTCCGGTCTTGCCCGCGGCGGGACGATCGAGCCGCTGAGCCGTGCGACCGCTGCCCTCGGTCACCACGTGCTCCATCGCGTCCGTGGTGTCGGCCATGACGTCCTTGTCGAACACCGCCTGCGTCTGCGGCTCGGCCTCGTAGTCGATCGCCCCGTCGACCGATTTCACCCCGGCCACGAGGTAAGGCGTGGCGCGTTTGCCCTGGGCCGCGATGGTCGCGTACGCGTTGGCCATGTCGCGCACCGTGGGTGAGGCGGTGCCGAGGATGTTGGCCCCGTTGGGGAGCAGGCCGGGCGTGTCCTCGGGGACGCCGGCGTCGATGGCCGCCTGCATCGTGTTCGCCGGACCGACCTCGAGGTTCAGCCGCACGAACACGGTGTTGACCGAGTGCGCGGTGGCGGTGATCAGGTCGATGTCGCCGAACTGCTCGTCCGCGAAGTTGGTGACCTTGCCGTCCGGGTTGCTGGCCGTCTCGAACTCCGGGAAGTACTGCGGGCTGTAGCCGGGGAAGGTGTCCAGGGTGCTGACGTCGTCCTGCAGCCCGGCGATCAGGCCGAACGGCTTGAACGTCGACCCCGCCTGCATGTGCGCGTCGGTGGCGGCGTTGAACTGGCTGGTGGAGTAGTCCTTCCCGCCATACATCGCCACGATCGCTCCGTCGCCGGGCTTGATGGCGACCAGTCCGACGCGCAGGTGCTTGGTGTTGGCGCCGGTCGGCATATCGTTGCGGACGGCCGAGACAGCCGCCCGTTGTGCCTTCTTGTCGATCGTGGTGGTGATCCGCAGCCCGCCACGGTCGATGTCGGCGTCGCTCAGCTTGAGCTTGTCCTTCAGTTCCTTGCGCACCTCTGCGGTGATGTAGCCCTCGGGCCCGGCCGTCCGCGACTGCGTCGGTTTCGCGACCTTCGGGAAGGACGCGTTCGCCTTCTGCTGCGGTGTGATCCAGCCTTCCTTGGCCATGCCGTCGATGACGTAGTGCCACCGCGCCCGAGCGTTCTTCTCGGCCTGCGCGCCGCCCGCGGGGTCGTAGAGCGTCGGCCCGCGGACGACCGAGGCCAAGAAGGCACTCTCGGACAGGTCGAGCTCCGAGACGTCCTTGTGGAAGTAGGCCTGCGCCGCGGTCTGGATCCCGTAGGCACCGCGCCCGAAGTAGATGGTGTTGAGGTAGTTGGCGAGGATCGTGTCCTTGGACTGCTGCCGGTCCACCTTGATCGAGATGATCGCCTCGCGCCACTTGCGCGAGATCGTCCGGTCCGCGGTGAGGAAGTAGTTCTTGACGTACTGCTGCGTGATCGTGGACCCGCCCTGCGTCGAGCCCCCGCGCAGGTTGTTCCAGACCGCCCGGACCATGCCGGTCGGCGAGATGCCGTTGTTGTCGTAGAAGCTGCGGTCCTCCGCGGCCACGATGGCCTTCTGCATGGTGTCGGGGATCTGCGAGATCGACACCGACTCGCGGTCTCCGCCGGCCACGCTGAACCGGTCGATCTCGGTCTTGCCGTCGCTGTAGTAGACGATCGAGCTCTGCGCGTTCGCCAGCTGGTTGGGCGTGGGCACGTCGATGACCAGG
>CAYRLV010000382.1:0-3972 GCA_964425155.1 uncultured Ornithinicoccus sp.
GGATTTCGCATGGGCGCGCCCGACATGGAGTTGGCCCTCGACCCCTATGCGTCCAAGGAACCCAGTCCTCTCAGCAAGAACCTACGACGCCTCTGGGCCGTGTCCGCGGCCCGTGAGCGCATCGTACAAGCAGCATGCTTGGAATTGGAGTCATGGTCGGGGCCCGACGAACGCCAGACACGTCACACACAGCCACGCAACTCTATTCGACTCGTCGCATATGTGCGAACCTTTCCACGAAAGTCTATCGAGTTTAATCTTGCCCTCCCTCGCGCCTCGTCGGAGGATCGCTGTGCGCCAGTCCCTTTGCAACATTCGACACTCCAGAAGGTCCGGTCCAGATTCCGACCATTCCTGGGACCACAGGCACCATCCGTCTACAGAGTGCGAACTCGTTGAACGCTGAATCCCTGCTAGGAAATGCAATTCAGGCAACTGTTGGCTCCGGGCCAACTGTCGAACGTCGGCCGCGACGAGTCGTACCACTCCGATGGGACGAACTGCAGGGATGTTACGTAGAGGTCGAACGGATCTCTCTTGGCGAGGACAACATCATCCTCGCCATGGAAGACGCGAGCCGACGCGTAGAGGACCACGTGGGAAAGCACGCGCGTACTGGCTGGGAGCGCATCGACTCTGTCCCAGGACTGCCTGAAAGGTGGGTCCTCTTCCGGCGAGTCCAATTCGTTTCTGCACCAGACGGGCCGGCTCACGTCGAGTTGCTCCCACTCATAGCCCGCGCGCTGACCAGCCTCACTCTGCGAGGCGGATTTGCCTTACCAGGGCGCTTGCGTAAGTGGTCGTCTCTCGAGCCACCAGAGGTGGTCGCTCTAGCCGCCGGCGCTAAGCGTGTCTCGGTACGAGTGTTTAGGGGGTCGAGACTGTCCGCCGAGGACGTGTGCTTCCAGGTCGACACCGATGGGGACATTGCCATCGTCGCGCTTAGGGAGCACCACCTCGAGGACGGCGAGTACACCGTCGCGATGTTTGTGGATGGAGCGGGCAAGCCCGCATCTACCGCCACTCTGCGGCTGCGCTCCGCGAACTCACCCCTCTTCCAGGTGGCCAAAGTGGACTTACAACTTGTCTATTCGCCGCAGAGCGCTTACACGTGGCCTTTGAGTGCAGGACCTCCTAACTGGACTGAGTTCGTGAATGGCGCCCGAGTGTCAAGGTCGCCTGCAGGGCCTTCCACTGCGTCTGGCGACCTACCCGAGTACCGCCCCAGGGCACGTCGAGCATCGACGGGTCCCACGCGCCAAGCGCGATTGGGCACCGCATTGCCGCCATCATCATGCATGGTGACGGGCCAGCATCGCTTCCAGTTGCCCCCTGCTTACGGTGGACGCCCTCCGTCGCGCAGCATTGACGGCGAGTGCTCGACCTGCGGTCTAGTAAGGCGATTTGCCGCGACACCCTGGGCAGCTAAGAAGCGTGACGCGAAGCCCAAGGCCGTCACACCGGTCACAATTCCTCCTGCCGTCGAGCATGATGAGACAGAGCAACACATAGCATTTGACGCCTTGAGCCACGTCGGCCACGGCTCCTACGCGATCTTTGAACGCATCGCGAATCAGATCGATGGCTCAGGCCTGTTCGCGGATACGCTGCTGCGTCGCCAGGAGGTCACCGGGCACATCGACGTTCGCCGCGATGAGTCCCTCCAGGCGATAGAATGGGCCGTGAACGCAGCAACACTCGTCCCGGTTTCTGAAAACACGTGGGTCTTGATCGGAGCTCGTTCGTCCAGGCTGGTTGACAGTCTCCGGGAATTGGTGTCCGAGCATGGGCAGGTGCGCGCGACAACTGACGCGGGGATACCCCGCCTCGTCGTTGAGTCAACCGCGTCTCGTATGGTCGAGTTGCGTGAGGGTCTATCTGCCTTAGGCATCGAACTCCTAGACAAGTCCCCAGCCCTAGACATCGCGAGCATGCTTCCCCCACTGACGCAAATCGAGGAAGCCCTGAAGCGCATCCCGGTGCCCGCCTTTCATTCGCTGGAGATTTGGGAGACGGCCTCAGCTAGTTGGGTACCAGCCACGTCCTTGGCATCTACAGGGGCGTTCAGGTTGCGAGACTTTAGGTCAACCTACGTAATCCGATCTCGATCGGATCTCGAGTCGGGGTCCGTGGCCATTGCGAACGCCCAACTGGTCAAACACATCGCAAATCGGTGGGCCAAGGATCCCCTCGCGGGCTATCACAGTAAGTCATCGTCAGTAGTAGTCCCACTCGGCGCCGACCTTCCAGCATTGTACGGTCGGGCGCTCTCTCTGTGCTCTGGCCGCGCGCCGCGCGAACTTCACGAGGGCCGCATGCTGCAGTATCCAGATGTTCCAAGAGAAGTTGCGAGTGTTGTTGTTGACCGGTTGATGAATTGAAGGTGGGCTCAGTGACGTTCCCAACGCCGTTCGAGGTTCAATCGGACCTAAGCGACGCATTCTTCCGATACATAGACACGGCTTATGCCTTGCGTGACAAGGACCTGGAGCGAGAACGCCAGGAGTTGCTCATTCAGGGCCAAGGGAACCTGTTCGCACCCATCATGCTCGAGCCCGTGCTCCCTTATGACGGAGTCGCCTCCATCGACGATGCAGCGCGCGAAGCAGGGGTTGATCCGAATACACTCCGGATGGTGAGCGCCGCGACCTTCGGCGTTGAACAAGAGAGCCTGGGCTCGGTTCGTTTGCGAAAGCACCAAGTAGAAGCACTTCGTACTCACTTTTCGGGCTCGGGTGCGGTGAATCCGGTCATCACGTCAGGGACTGGATCTGGGAAGACCGAATCATTCTTGTTGCCACTGCTGACGAGGATCGCGGCCGAGAAGTCTGGAGGCGCACCACTGCCTCCCGTTTATGAGTGGTGGTCAATCGAGAACCAGAACCTGCGGTGGAAACCGACCAGGTCCGCTCCGGCACACACCCCCGCGATGCGCTCGATGATCCTGTACCCCACGAACGCACTGGTCGAGGACCAGGTGGCTCGCCTTCGCCAGGCCGTGCGAGGGCTACGCGAGGCGGCGGCACCCGTCGACCTGTGGTTTGGACGCTACACCGGCGCGACACGGGGATCCGGCCCGGTCCCCCAAGGCCGCGTAGGGGCCGATCCGGTCCGCTCAGTTGCTTCAGACATGCGGGACGTGGTGAATCAGATTCACCAACTCAAAGACATCGGCGACGCGGGCTTGTTGAGTCAGTTCCAGGACCCCCACGCTGGGGAGCTGGTGACACGTTGGGACATGGTCGCCTCGCCGCCTGACATCCTTGTCACCAACTACTCGATGCTCAATGCAATGCTCATGCGAGACGTCGAGGAGCCAATGTTTGACGCAACACGTCGTTGGCTCGAGGAGTCCGACAAGCACGTCTTCACGTTAGTCGTAGACGAGCTGCATCTTTACCGAGGCAGCTCGGGCGCCGAGGTCGGCATGGTTGTCCGCAATCTAGCCTCACGTCTCGGCCTCGCGAGTGATTCTGAGCAGTTCCGCATTATCGCGACAAGTGCGTCCTTGCCAGGTGATGCATCGAGCCTCAGCTATCTTGAGCGCTTCTTTGGAGTGGGACGCGAGACTTTCGCCATTGAGCCTGGGGAACCGCGCGCCTTGCGCAAGCCCTCAACACCCACGACAGCACAGGTCCTGGCGACAGCTTCAGAGGCGCTGGCCGACGCAGCACAAAGTGGTCAGTGGGCAGAGTGTCTGGCTTCGGCATGTGTTCCTGTCGGGGGAGACAGACCGCGTGCCACGTCCGTGGCTGCGATCGCGAGTCGCCTCTTTCCAGGCGACTCCCATGGTGACTCCGCGGTGCGCAAGATGGCTCGTGGGCTGGCCGAGGTCGCGATTCCAACTATTCAGTTCCGCGGTCACATCATGCTACGAGGGATGCGTGGCCTCTGGGCTTGCTCTAACCCCGAGTGTCCCGAAGTCGCAGCGCCCCGGGAGGAGCGACGGGTGGGGTCCCTTTACGACACCCC
>CAYRLV010000383.1:0-3967 GCA_964425155.1 uncultured Ornithinicoccus sp.
GCCGCACGGGTCCGCGCCGAGGTCGAGTCCCGGGCGGCCGCCTTCGCCGACGGTGCGGGCTACTCGCTGCCCGGGCGGGCGCTGGTCTTCACGGCCCACTGACCGGCCACCACTCGAACGGTGGCAGGGCGACTGCCACGCCCACCCAGATTCGTCGCAGCGGGAAGGGAACGCGCGGCGGGGACCACACGTCATACCGGTATGACGTGCCAAGCCCGTCGAGCGCTCGGCACCGTCGCCCTCGTGGTCGCGGCGACGGCGTTCCTCACCTCGTGCGGCGAGGAGACGCAGGCGCCGAGAACGAGCCCCACGAGCGCCACCACCGCTCCGGTCGCCACGAACACGAACGCGTCGCCGACCCCGGTCGTGCCGTCCCACCCGGTGACGTTCCCACCGACGGGGGCGCCGTCCGGGCCGACGCCGGCACCCACCTCACCCACGCCGATCGTGCCCTCGCACCCGGTGACGTTCCCGCCACCCCAGGCCTCAGCCACGCCGATCACGTTGCGCGGCACCATGAGCGAGGGGACCCGCCCGAGCTGCCACATCCTGCAGGCCGGTGGCAAGCGCTACTCACTCACCGGGCACTCGGTCGCGGGCCTGCACGTCGGCGACCGGGTCACGGTCGTCGGCGCCACCAACCCACACCTCATGACGTCGTGCGGGGGCATCGCCTTCGTCGTGACCCGGTCGCAGGTGCACTCCTGACTCGACGCCCGGAGTGCGGTGCCTCTAGTGGACCGGCGTGCCGTGCCTCATCCCGCCGCCACCGTGGCCGGCTCGACTGCTCGGCGATCCGCCCGACACGGCGTTGAGGAAGTCGACGCCGTTGGGGCTGCCGAGCCCGGTGACGTCGTCATAACCGGGCCGGGTGAAGATCGTCCCGGTCTGCCCCAGCGTGCGCAGTGACGTGACCGTGCCGTCCTTCCTGTTGTAGCCGTTGACGAAGTCGACGCGCGCCACACCATCGGTGACGGCCCGGCCGTGGTCGACGTCGCGGAACGCGCTGCTGCCCGCCTGGTCGTAGAGCGTCGGGTTCAAGAACCCGAGCGACCCGCCGTTCACCTGGTCGGCCACCGCGATCACGCCGGCGAACAAGGGACTCGACAGGCTGGTGCCGCCGATCCGGTACTCGCTGTAGCGAATCTTGCCGTTCGGCCGGGTCTGGCTCTGCCCGACGAGGAACCCGGTGTTGGGGTCACCGAGCATGCCGACGTCCGGCACGGCGCGCCACTTGCCCCGGCCACCGAAGTAGCGGGAGATCGACCTCGGCACCACGTGCCGCTGGTACTTCGGCTGGCGGAACACCTTGCTGGTGCCGCCACCGCCGCCATACAGGTATGCGGGGGTGCTGGGATCCCACGCGCCGTTCGTCAGCGTGGACTTGCCTGTGCCCCAACCCTGTTCGAACAGGTAGTTGTTCTGCGGGCCGACCGCGAGGGCGGTGCCGCCGACACCCGTGACGAAGGGGTCGTTGACCGGGCTGTCGACCGTGCGGGTGCCGGTCGCCGCGATCTCGTCACCGGAGTCACCGGAGGAGAACAGGATGCTGATGCCCTGGGCCGCGGCCTGCAGGAAGGTCTGGTGCCAGAACGGTTCGCTGACCTCACCGGCGCTGCCCCAGGAGTTGGTCACGACCATCGCCAGGTTGTTGTCGATGATGGTGTTCTCGGCTGCGGCGAGGTCTGGGTCGGCACAGCTGGAGGCTCCGACGTAGAGGATGTTCGCCGACGGCGCCATGGCGTGCACCGCTTCGACGTCCAGCGTCTCCTCGCCGTACCAGCCGGCGGCGCCGCACTCGTCGATGTAGCGGTACGAGGCCGGGAGGGACTGGGAGAACTGGTAGCCGCGGAACGGGTGGTGCGGGTCATTGCGCCGGGCGTACTTTCGCGCGTCCTTCGCAATGGTCGGGGACGCGAAGGCGTCCACGACCGCGACCGTGGCGCCCCGCCCGTCATACCCCTGGGCGAGGGACTGGTCGATGCCGTAGGCGCCGCGCAGCTGCGAGGGGACGTAACCGCAGGGGGCGTAGGTGATCGGATTGTCCAGGGTCTGGGGGACGTCCGCCGTCTTCTGCCCGTAGTAGGCCGAGCACGGTCGGGCGTTGCGGAACACCAGAGGCGGTGGTGGCAACGCGTTCGACGTCTTGGCGCTCGCGGCGGACGGGCTCACCTTCCGCTGCTTGCCGGGGCCGCCGACGTGCAGCGGGCTCATTCGTGCGGAGCTGTCCAGCCCGTCGATCGCGACGACGAGCGGGGCGACCGAGGACGGCGCCGTGAGCGAGTTCGCCGGTGCGGACACGCGTTTGCCCGATTTGCGGAAGACCGACAGCTTCGTGTCGAACACCGCGTTGATCTGCCGTGCCGTGCCGCTCGCCTGGACGTAGCGGTGGTTCGCCGGGACCGCTCCGACGTGCAGGCCGTGCGACCGCAACCACGAGGTCACCTTCGCCACCTGGGCATCCGTCGGCGCGAAGCGACGACGCCACTGCTCCGGGGTGACGAAGTGCCGGTACTGGTGGCTGCTCGGGTCGGACACGGCATACGCGAGCCGCTCGGCGGCCTTGCGGTGACGCATGCGCAGCACCACGGTGACGTGCTGGCTGCGCCCGGCCGGGACCGTGGCAACCTTCTTCGCGTGGGCCGTCCAGGTGGGTGCGTGCTGCACGGTCCTCGGCCCGCGGTGCACGCCGGACGGAGCCACCGCCCCTGCTGCTGCACCAGGGGAGCTGAGGGCCAGGGCCGTCACGGCACCGACGCCGAGCACGGCGGCTCGTCGGAAGGTGGATGACATGGGAGGTCCTTCCTGTCAGGGAAGGTGCGTCTTGTGGGCGCACCACCGCAGGGATACCCCGCCGCGGCGCTGCGCAACCGTCGCTCGTCCTTCCCGGTGTCGGCGCGGTCTGCGAGGCTGCCGCCATGGACGCTTCGATGAGCATGATCACGCTCGGCGTGCGGGACCTCGAGGCCGCGCGACGGTTCTACCTCGACGGGCTGGGCTGGGCGCCGGCCCTGGAGGTGCCCGGTGACGTCACCTTCATCAAGGTCGGTCCGGCGATGCTGCTCGGGCTGTGGGGCAGCGCGAAGCTGTCCGCCGAGGCGGGCGGCCTCTACCAGGGCGACGAGGCGGCACCGATCTCGTTGGCGCACATGGTGCCCGACGCCGAGAGCGTGGCGCGGGTCCTGGACGACGCCGTCCGTGCGGGGGGACGGCTGGTGGACCCGGCCACCGAGCGCGAGTGGGGCGGAGTGACCGGCTACTTCGCCGACCCGGACGGTTATCGGTGGGAGGTGGCGTGGAACCCGTCGACCGACCCGGTGCTCGGGCCGATCCTCGGGCCGGAGGCGGCGGCGAATCGGCTCGAGGCGGTTGCGCGGGGGCAGGACGGGTCCGGCGCCTCGGCGGAGGGGGAGGGGCAGACCGACCCGCCGGCGCACCTGGCCGCAACGCTGGCCGACGACCCGCGCCCGGCGCTGCCGCTGCGCGGCGACGAGCGCGAGACGCTCACCGCCTTCCTCGAGCACCACCGGCAGACCTTCGAGCTCAAGGTCCTGGGCACACCCCCGGAGCGGTGGTCGGACCGGTCGATCCCACCCTCGGGGCTCAGCCTGCACGGTCTGATCCGGCACCTCACCGGTGTCGAACGATGGTGGTGGCGCATCCAGTTCGCCGGTGAGGACGTGCCGATGCTCTACTACACCGACGACGACCCCGACCAGGACTTCGAGGACCTCGCCGGTGACCCCGAGCAGGCTCTCGAGCGGTGGCGACAGGAGTGCGCGCACTCGCGCGAGATCCTCGCCGCGGCAGACTCGCTCGACGACACCGGCACCAAACGCACCACGGGAGAGACGTTCTCGCTGCGCTGGCTGCTGGCCGACCTGGTCGCCGAGTACGCCCGGCACAACGGCCACGCCGACCTGCTGCGCGAGCAGATCGACGGCGCCGTCGGCCAGTGACCCGGCAC
>CAYRLV010000384.1:0-3956 GCA_964425155.1 uncultured Ornithinicoccus sp.
CCGAGACCTCAACGGGGAGGATCCGCGGGGCGTTCACCCCACGATTCCTCCCCACGGCCTCGCGGGCCCGGCCGACATCCCAGGAGGCGCCCTGGGTCAGAAGTGGGCTTTTCGCCGGGTGCGGTCAAGTGGCACCGACACGATAACGAGCCGGGTGCCTGCCTCGTCCGAGTCGACCAGCCGGTGCGGCGTCCGAGCATCGAAGTGGATCGAGTCGCCGACCTGAAGGGTAATGGTCTCGTCGCCGAGCACCATCTCGACCCAGCCAGCCACGACATACATCCATTCCTCATCGTCGTGGTGCGCAGACTGCGCAGCTCCCGGACCAGCCGCGTCCAGTTGGATGACCTCGAGGCCGCTGAGCCCAGCGGCGCCCGTGAGCGTGCTGTAGGTGCCGTCGTCCCCATGCCGACCTTCAGCCGTTCCCGCACGCACCAATTTGTATGCGGCCGGGACAGTTTCGCCGACTAACTCGCCCACGCCCACGCCATACAGACTGGCGAGCTGAAGGAGGACGCCGATGGACGGTTGGCGCTGACCCCGCTCCAGTCGGGACAGATGAGTGACCGAGACACCGATGCGCTCCGCCGCCGCGCTCAACGTCAACTTGCCCTTCTCGCGGCACTCGCGCAATCGCAGAGGTGGAGACCCGGCCTCCAAGGGGGATGGTTGCGCCATGCCCGCATGCTATGGCTGACCCGACGCGACGCTGCGACCAGCCGGGCAGGGCGGTCATGAATTGCCTAGGGGGTTGACATCTTTGCCTCAGAGGCAAGAGAGTGACCTGCATCACCCGCTGTCGATGGGAGGCACAACGTGACCCAGACCGCCACCAGCCCGGAGCCGGAAGTACTCGACCTTGAAGAGCTGCCGACGGCCAAAGAGACTTTCGAAGAAGAGCGTCTGCACCGCAAGCAGCAGTTGGCCGCCGCGTTCCGGATCTTCGCTCGGCAAGGTTTCGATGAAGGCATCGCGGGCCACATCACCGCCCGAGACCCGGAACTTACAGACCACTTCTGGGTCAACCCGTACGCCAAGCACTTCTCCAAGATTCGGGTCAGCGACCTGCTTCTGCTGAACGGCGAGGGCAAGATCGTGCAGGGCGAGCTCCGCACCAACAAGGCGGCCTTCTCGATCCACTCCCCCATCCACGAATCGCGGCCGGACGTGGTCGCGGTCGCACACGCTCATTCGCTCCACGGTCGTGCGTGGGCAGCCCTGGACCGAACGCTCGACCCGATCATTCAGGAGGCCTGCGCCTTCTACCAGGACCACGTTCTCTTCGACGAGTACAAGGGCCTGGTGCTCGAGCGGGACGAGGGGCAGCGGATCGCGGTTCGCTTGGGCGACGCCAAGGCGGCCATCCTGCGCCACCACGGCCTGCTCACCACAGGAAAGTCCGTCGAAGAGGCCGCGTGGTGGTTCATCACCATGGATCGCGCGTGCCAGATGCAGCTCATGGCCGAGGCGGCGGGCCAGCCAAGAGTCATGACGCACGAGGAAGCCAACCTGGCTCACCGGCAGTTCGGCAACGCGAACATGGCCCGGCACAGCTTCCGGCTGTTGGCCGACCTGGTCTTCGAGCAGGAGCCCGACGTCCTCGAGTGAGCCCATGACGGCGCGCGGGGGCGCTGCCGTCCGTTGTTGGCCTCGTGCCTCAGTACACCGTCGCCGCAGGCGATCCGGTGAACCGACGAATTGCAGTACCACCCACACCTTGATGGCGCTTCCGCGCGCCCGTTTGGAGACTTCCATGTCTGCTGAAGCCACCGACCGAGAACTGTCCCCGGGCGGCCCCCCCCCCCGCCGCTCCGTCCTCGCCAGCACCGTCGGCGCCGGCATCGAGTGGTACGACTTCATGCTCTACGGCGCAGCCGCCGCGTTGGTCTTTCCCAAGCTGTTCTTCCCCGAAGCGAGTCCAGTCACGGGGGTCCTGCTTGCCTTCTCCACCTACTTCATCGGGTTCTTGGCCCGGCCACTTGGAGCCGCCATCTTCGGGCATATCGGCGATCGAGCCGGTCGCAAGAACTCACTGCTCGCCACGATCGTGTTGATGGGGATCGGCACGGTTGGGATCGGCTTGGTTCCCAGCCACGACACCATCGGATTCTGGGGCCCGATCATCTTGGTCCTCCTCCGCACCCTGCAAGGGATCGGCGTCGGCGGAGAATGGGGTGGGGCAGTCCTCTTGGCGATGGAATCCGGGAGCACCGGACGGGCCGGCTTCCGAGGCAGCTTCCCCCAGGCGGCCGGCACCATCGGAATCGGCGCGGCGAATCTCGCCTTCCTCGCGGTCAGCCTGGGGATGCCCTCCGCGGCGTTCATGACCTGGGGGTGGCGCCTGCCGTTCCTGGCCAGCGCAGTGCTCGTGATCGTGGGGATCTGGATCCGCCGCCAGGTCCCCGAGACCAAGGACTTCCAGCGGGCCACCGAGTCCGGCACCCTCGCTAAGGCGCCCGTGGCCGAAGTTCTTCGCAAGAGCCCGATTGACATCGCCTTGGCTGCGTTGCTGAAGTGCGCTGAGATGATCCCCGTCTACATCTTCATCGCGTTCATCCTCTCCTACGGGACGGGCCAACTCTCCTACAGCCGCAATGCCCTACTGCTCTTGGTGTCCCTCGCGGCCTTCATCTCTTCGGGCGTGATGCTGACTGCGGGCCACTTCTCGGATCGCATCGGCCATGAGCGAATGTATGTCGTGGGCGCCCTCTCCATGTGCGTCTTCGGCTTCGTCTACTTCGTCGTCATCGATTCCGGCTCGACCTTCGGCGCGGCGACAGTGATCTTGTTCTCGCTCGTTCCCTACGCCCTAATGTTTGCTCCAGAGCCGGTACTCATCGCCCAGAACTTCCCCGTCGAGACGCGATACAGCGGTTCGTCACTCGGATTCAATCTGGCAGGCATCATCGGCGGAGGCCCTGCGCCCTTCGTCGCGACTTGGGTCGTCGTGCGATTCGGTAGCTTGGCCGTCGCTGCATACATCGGCATCTTCTGTGTGATCGGGGTGCTGGCCGTAAAGGCCTTGGTCCTGCGCCGTCGGGCGCGTGAGGGGCAGGTCCCTGAACCCACAGCGTCTCGTCATGTCGTCGGAGGCGTGGCATGACCTTCACTGTTGCCCCAGCGGGGGCGCAGATTGATGCGAGTGCGTCGGACCGCCTCGTGGCGTCCACGCCCCCGAAGCACGAGATGGGCGTCGTCAGCCTGGGTCACATCGACCCGGTGCCTGGGACCGCTGCCCACGAGGCCTCGTTCCCTTGGCCCACGCTCTGGCAGCCTCTCACCGGCGACGACCTCGTGGCCGAGGCACTCAAAGCCAGCCCAACCCTCTTTCCACGGGTGCTCTCCGCCGCTGAGAGCTTGGTGAGCCAGGGCGCCCGCAGCATCCTGACCACCTGTGGCTACTTCACGCCATACCAAGCCGACCTGGTGCGAGCCCTGCCGGTGCCGGTGCTCGCCTCGAGTCTCCTGCAGTTGCCAGCCGTCCTGGCGATGACTGGTGGGCGGCGTGTGCTCGTCGTGGCTGCCCACGCGGATGCGGTGGACGATCGGTGTCTGTCCGCGGCCGGCGTCTCGGACCGGCGGCGGCTGGTCATCGCCGGGCTGGAGGGACCGGGTCCCTTCCGCGAGCAGGTCTTGAACGCTGGGGGCCTGGACAACCTCCCCGCGATCGTGGAGCAGGTGAATGCGGTCGTCAGAGCAGTGCTGGCCAAGCACGACGACGTCGGTGCTGTGCTGCTGGAGTGCGGAGACCTGTGCCTGGCAGCGTCCGCGGTGAGAGTCAGTTCCCAGCTACCGGTGTTCGACTACCTGACTGGAGCAGCTCTCCTACAGGCATCGGTCTCCCCTGCGCTCATGCACCGCAGCTAGGGACAGGACTCACCGCCTCGACGTCCGGCGCGAAGGTCAGGACGGCTCGCGGGCCTCGTCGATGGTGGGCTGGAAGAGCTCGATCGGGT
>CAYRLV010000385.1:0-3918 GCA_964425155.1 uncultured Ornithinicoccus sp.
GCAGGCGCCCGGCCGGGATGCCGGTCCAGGAGCTGATGACGTCGGCGATGTCGTCCGGGCCGACCTCCTCCTTGACCATCGGGCCCTCGCCGCCGGCCGTGGACGAGCTCGACTCCGCGGCCTGGGCCTGGTCGAGCTGCTCCTCCAGCGTCGGCAGGTCGCCGAACCGGATCTTGGAGGCGCCGGCCAGGTCGCCGTCCCGCTCGAGCCGGTCGGCCTGGGTGCGCAGGTCGTCGATCTGCGCCTTCAGCTCACCGACCTTGTTGAGGCCGGCCTTCTCCGACTCCCACCGCGCGTTGAGCGCGGCCAGCTGGTCCTGCTTGTCGGCCAGGTCGGCGCGCAGCCGGTCCAGCCGCTCCTTGGAGGCCTCGTCGGTCTCGTTCTCCAGGTGCAGCTCCTCCATCTTGAGCCGGTCGACGGCCCGGCGCAGCTCGTCGATCTCCACCGGGGAGGAGTCGATCTCCATCCGCAGCCGGGAGGCGGCCTCGTCGATGAGGTCGATCGCCTTGTCCGGCAGCTGCCGGGCGGTGATGTAGCGGTCGGACAGGGCCGCGGCCGCGACCAGCGCGGAGTCGGCGATGGCGACCTTGTGGTGCGCCTCGTAGCGCTCCTTCAGCCCGCGCAGGATCGCGATGGTGTCCTCGACGCTCGGCTCGCCCACGAAGACCTGCTGGAAGCGGCGCTCGAGGGCGGCGTCCTTCTCGATGTGTTCGCGGTACTCGTCGAGCGTGGTCGCGCCGACCAGCCGCAGCTCGCCGCGGGCCAGCATCGGCTTGAGCATGTTGCCCGCGTCCATCGCTCCCTCGCCGGTGGCGCCGGCGCCGACGACGGTGTGCAGCTCGTCGATGAAGGTGACGATCTCACCCTCGCTGTTCTTGATCTCCTCGAGCACGGCCTTGAGCCGCTCCTCGAACTCGCCGCGGTACTTCGCTCCCGCGACCATGGCCCCGAGGTCGAGGCTGATCAACCGCTTGTCGCGCAACGACTCCGGCACGTCGCCGGCCACGATGCGCTGGGCCAGGCCCTCGACGACGGCGGTCTTGCCGACGCCGGGGTCACCGATCAGCACGGGGTTGTTCTTGGTGCGGCGGGACAGCACCTGCACGACGCGGCGGATCTCCGAGTCGCGGCCGATGACCGGGTCGAGTCGCCCCTCGCGGGCGGCCTCGGTGAGGTCCGTGCCGTACTTGCCCAGCGCGTCATACGTCGCCTCGGGGTCGGCGGAGGTGACCTTGGCGCCGCCGCGCAGCTTGGGGATCTCCTCGGTGACGGCCTCGGCGCTGAAGCCGAAGTCGCCGGCGTCGCCGAGTGCCGCGAGCAGGTGGTCGGTGGAGACGAAGGTGTCGCCCATGGACTGCATCAGCGTGCGGGCGCGCTCGAGCACGGCGAGCGCCTGCCGCGACAACCCCGGCGCGCTCACGGACGAGCCACTGGCCTTCGGCAGCGCCTGCAGGGCCGCGGTGGCGGCCTGTGCCACGGTCGCGGACGACGTCCCGACCGCCTCCAGCAGGGGGCCGGTGGTGGTGTCGGTCTGCTGGGTCAGCGCCAGCAGCAGGTGCGCCGGCTCCACCTGGGGGTGGCCGGCGGCAGCGGCGTCGCGCACGGCGGAGGACAGCGCCTCCTGCGCCTTGGTGGTCAGTTGCAGGTCCATGGACACATGATCTCCTCGTCATGACGCGGCCGCACGCTCCGTGGCGCGCGGCTGGGCATCGGGTCGGTTCCGGGTCATCAGGGTCAACCGCGACAAAGTTGAGTCTATTCCGCTCAACTTGACCCGAACCAACCCCGGAGGGCGTCAGATTTCCCGCGCTCCGGGGCCGCGAACTCCCACGGGAGGCCCGGGCTCGGGCAGGATGGGGTGTCGACGAAGGAGCGCCCATGCCGCTGCCCAGGAAGGTCGCCGAGCTCAACAAGGTCGGCCTCAACCGCGTCACCACTCCGCTGTCCCGGCACCTGCCCGGTTTCGGCCTGGTCCACCACCGGGGACGCCGGTCGGGCCGGGAGTACCGCACGCCGGTCAACGTCTTCCGGACCGACGGCGGCTTCACCATCGCGCTGACCTACGGGACCGAGGCCGACTGGCTCAAGAACGTGCTGGCCGCCGGGGGATGCCGGATCGAGACCCGCGGCCAGACGTACCAGTGCACCGCGCCGCGCCTGTTCCACGACGAGAGCCGGGCGGACATGCCGGTCGTGGTACGCCAGATCCTGAGCATCGCGCACGTCTCCGACTTCCTCGCGCTGACCGTTGTCGGCAGCCCCGGCTAACGTCAGGAGCATGCCCGCCTCCGACGCGACCAGCGTCTTCCTCCAGCTGCACCACGGCTCCGCTCCCCTGCTGCTCGCCAACGCCTGGGACACCGGCTCCGCCCGCCTGCTCGCCTCCCTCGGCTTCCCGGCCCTGGCCACCACCAGCAGCGGGTATGCCGCGTCGCTCGGCCGGCTCGACGGTCGCCTCACCCGCGACGAGGCACTCGAGCACACCGCGCAGCTCGTGCGTGCCACGAACCTGCCGGTCAACGCCGATCTGGAGAACTGCTTTGCCGACGAGCCGGCCGGGGTCGCCGAGACGATCCGGCTCGCCCTCGACACCGGCGCCGCGGGTGCGTCGGTCGAGGACTTCTCCGGTGACCCGGCCGCACCGATCTACGACCGCGGGCTGGCCACCGACCGGGTGCGCGCTGCGGCCGAGGCCGCGCACGCCGGGCCGACGCGACTCGTGCTGACCGGTCGCGCCGAGAACCTGCTGCACGGCCGGGACGACCTCGCCGACACGATCGCCCGGCTGCAGGCCTACCAGGAGGCCGGCGCCGACGTGCTCTACGCCCCGGGACTGACCCGCGCCGAGGACATTCGGGCGGTGGTGACCTCGGTGGACCGGCCGGTCAACGTGCTGGCGATGGCCGACACCCCGCCGGTGGCCGAGCTCGCCGAGATCGGTGTCGCGCGGATCTCGGTGGGTGGCGCCTTCGCGTTCGCCGCCCTCTCCGGTCTGGTCGACGCGGCGCGCGAGCTCCTCGACCGGGGCACCTACGGTTACACGGCTCGCGCCGGCGTGGGGTCCCAGGCCGCACGCGACGCCTTCGGCGACTGAGGCCCGCCCGCCGCGAGCACCGAGACGCGCCGAGCACTGGAAGCCCGGGCCCGCTCGCCGCCGTACGTCCCGCGAACCTGTCACCCCGGCAACCCCAACGCAGGACGTCACGGTGGGCGGGAAGTGCGTACCGTGGGAGCCATGGACGCACGACGGGACCGGGTCGAGGTCGTTGAGGGCGACATCACCGCCCAGCGCGTGGACGCGATCGTCAACGCGGCCAACTCCTCGCTGCTCGGCGGCGGCGGTGTCGACGGCGCCATCCACGCCGCAGCGGGACCGGCGCTGCTCGAGGAGTGCCGGCGACTGCGCCGGAACCAGCTGCCGGACGGCCTGCCGGTCGGTGCCGCGGTGGCCACCGGTGCCGGCAACCTGCCCTGCCGGTGGGTCGTCCACACGGTCGGCCCGAATCGCCATGTCGGGCAGACGGATCCGGCGTTGCTCGAGTCGTGTTTCGCGCAGTCTCTCGCCGTTGCCGCTGTCTCCGGAGCACGCACCATCGCGATGCCGGCCGTCAGCGCTGGCGTCTACGGGTGGGACGCGGACGAGGTGGCCGACATCGCGGTGACCACGGTCCGGGGCGCCCTCGCGAGCGGCAGTCTCGTGACGCCATACGGGGATGCCGACCTGAGTGGCATCGAGCTGGTGCGGTTCGTGCTCTTCGGCGCGCGCGCCTACGGTGCGTTCGCCGGCGCGCTCGGTTGAGGTTCAGACCACACCGAGGGCGAGCATGGCGTCGGCGACCTGGATGAAGGCCGCGATGTTGGCCCCGGCCACGTAGTTGCCCGGCAGGCCGTACTCGTCGGCCGTGGCGGCACAGCGCT
>CAYRLV010000386.1:0-3907 GCA_964425155.1 uncultured Ornithinicoccus sp.
CTCGATCCCCAGCTGCTGCAGGTGCGTCGCGTCGGTCCCTCCCGAGGTCATGAACGGTGACGCCAGTGCCGACGGGTCCTCCGTGCGCAACGCGTCGGTGGCCGCCGCGAACAGGGCGTCCGATGCCCCACCCGACGCCGGCGTCAGCCCTGGCGTGCGGGCGAGCTCACGCACCTTGACTGTGTCGCCCAGCGCTGCGTGCAGTTCGGTGAGGAACTCCTCCCAGCGTCCTGGCAGGTAGCGGCAGTCCAGCTCCGCGGACGCCGACCCCGGGATGACGTTGCTCTGGTACCCGGCGGCCAGGCGTGTCGCGTGGGCGGTGTGCCGCAGCCCCGATCTGGTGTTCGCCGCCTCGCTGGGTCCGAGGAGCGCCAGGGCGGCTTCGGGGTCCTCTGGGTCGAAGGTGACGCCGTGAACCTCGCACACGGTCCGCAACAGCTGGGCGACCTGGTCGGTGAGATGCACGGGGAAGCGGTCTGCGGTGAGCCGTCCGATCGCCTCGCCGAGCACGCGCACCGGGTTGTCGTCGTAGATCCGGGAGGCGTGCGCCGGTGCCGCACGCGCGGTGACCTCCAGCGCGGCCCAGCCCTTTTCGGCGACATGCACGGGATAGAGGCGCCGGCCCGCGCCCAGGGTGACGCTGTAGCCGCCGCCCTCCCCGATGGCGACCGAGCACCCCTCGAACAGATCCGGCCGGTGCCGGACCACCCACTCGGCGCCCAGGACGCCGGCGTTCTCCTCATCGGCGAAGAACGCGAGGACCAGCGGGCGGCGCGGGAGCCGACCCGTCCGGACCCGGTTCCGCACGAGGGTGAGGACGCTGGCGACCATGTTCTTCATGTCCACGGCGCCCCGGCCCCACAGGTAGCCGTCCTTGACCACGCCGGACAACGGGTGCACCGACCACTCGTGAGGCTGTGCAGGAACGACGTCCAGGTGCATCTGGATGAGCAGCGGATCCACGTTCTCGTCCGCACCCGGGACCCGCGCGACCAGAGTGCTGCGGCGAGGCTCGGACTCGACCAGCTCTGATCCCAGTCCGACATCGGAGAGGAAGCCCCCGACCCACTCGGCCGCGGCCCGCTCCCCCGGACCTCCGACCTGGGTGTCGATGCGGATGAGCTCCGAGCAGACACCCACCGTCTCCTCCCACCAGGCCGCACCCGGCCCTCCGCGTGGGGAGCTCTCGATCGTCGTGGTCATGCCGCGATCGGCGTGCCGGTCCATCGGTCCTCCTGGAGTCGGTGTCGGCAGGTCAACGGACGGCACGCAGGAACGCGCGGGTCCGCTCGTGCGTCGGGTCCGCGATGAGTTGCGCTGCCGGACCCTCCTCGACGACCTGGCCGGCATCAAAGAACACGACGCGGTCGGCCACGTCACGGGCGAAGCCGATCTCGTGGGTGACCACGGCCATGGTCATTCCGGTCGACGCGAGGTCCTTCATGACGGCGAGCACGTCGCCCACGAGCTCGGGGTCGAGTGCAGAGGTGGGCTCGTCGAAGAGCATCAGCTTGGGCTGCATACACAGGGCGCGCGCGATGGCGACCCGCTGTTGCTGGCCACCCGACAGGTGCCGGGGATAGGCGTGGCTCTTGTCGCGCAGACCCACTTGGTCCAGCAACCCCAGCGCCCGCTCGGTCGCCTCCCCCTTGGACTGCCCCAGGGCCAGCCGCGGCGCCTCGATGAGGTTCTCGAGGACGGTCATGTGGGGGAAGAGGTTGAAGTGCTGGAAGACCATGCCGATCCTGGCGCGACGCCGGCAGATCTCCTTGTCGGGAAGCTCGTACAGCTTGGTGCCGCGCTGTTCGTACCCCACGACCTGGCCGTCCACCCAGAGGCGGCCCGCGTCCACCCGCTCCAGATGGTTGATGCACCGCAGCAGAGTGCTCTTGCCCGATCCGGACGGACCGACGAGGCAGACCACCTCGCCGCGCTCGATGGTCAGGTCGACCCCTCGGAGGGCCTCGATCCGGCCGAACGACTTGCGGACCTGCTCGGCCCGCACCATCGGTCCCGTGCCCTGACCGTTGCGGTCACCGGCCCGGGCGGACGTGGTCGTGTCGATGCTCATGCCGAGTGGCCTTTCGCGATCGAGCCGTGGGTGCGCAGGGCGGCCCGCAGGCGCTGCCACGGCGTCGCGGCCAGGACCTTGGTGCCGCGGGCGAAGCGCCGCTCGACGTAGAACTGGCCGACGCTCAGCACGGTCGTGACCACGATGTACCAGACACAGGCCACGAGGAGCAGCGGAATGGTCTCGAACGTGCGCGAGTAGATGATCTGCGCCGAATAGAGCAGATCCGGGACCGCGAGCACCATGACCAGCGAAGTCATCTTCAGCATGCCGATCGTCTCGTTGCCCGTGGGCGGGATGATGACGCGCATGGCCTGCGGCAGGATGATGCGCCGCATCGTCTGGGCTCGGGTCAGGCCCAGCGCACCGGCGGCCTCCTGCTGCCCGTGGTCCACCGAGATGATGCCGGCCCGCACGATCTCGGACTGGTAGGCGCCCTGGTTGATGCCGAGCCCCAGGATGGCCGCCGCCAACGGCGTGACCAGATGGTTGGCGTCGAGGTGGAGGCCCGGGATGCCGAAGGTGATCACCGGGTAGAGCGCAGCGAGGTTGTACCAGAAGAGCAACTGCACCAGGACCGGCGTGCCCCGGAAGAACCACACGTACGCCGTGGCTCCCGCGCGGACCACGGGGTTGGCGGACAGCCGCATCACCGCGGCGAGCGCTCCGAGCACGATTCCGATGGCCATCGCGACCACGGTGAGCCACAACGTGAGCCACAGGCCCTGGATGATCGAGACCTCGCGCACGTAGAACCAGACGACGTCCCACTGGAACCGCTCGTTGCTGAACACCGAGCGCAGCAGCAGCACGCCGATGACCACGACGATCACTGCGGCCACCCAACGACCGGGGTGTCGCCGCGGTACGACGGTGAACTCCTCGGCACCGTCCTTCGGGCTCAGCTCGGCACCGACCGGCCGCACGCCGGCGGTCACCTGACGACCTCACCCGCGTCGTCACCAAGAGCGGTGTCCGGCATACCCCACTTGGCCATCAGCTTCTTCATCGTGCCGTCCTGCACGACCTCCTTCATCGCCTGTGCCACGGCGGGCGCGAGCTTGGACCCGTTCTTCATGGCGACTCCGGTCGTCGTCGGCTCGTAGTCCTCGCCCGGTGCGAGCTCGAAACGCCCGTTGGAGAGCTTGGACTGGTAGCCCATGGAGATGCTGTCGGCCATGACGGCGTCCACGCGTCCGCTCGTCAGGGCGAGGTTCGCGTCGTTCTGGGACGGATAGAGCCGGGTCGTGATCGGCTTGTTGCCCGCCTTCTGGCAGGCCTTGGAGAACTGCGGCAGGTAGTCCATCCCCTGGATGGAGCCCTTCTGGGCCGCGATCCGGTATCCGCACAGCTTCGTCGGATCCATCGTGAGGTGGTTGGGGTTGCCCTTCGGCACGGCGATGCCGGTGCCACCCGTCAGGTAGACGACGAAATCGACCGTCTTGGCCCGCTCCGGGGTGACCGAGAAGGCGGACATCCCCAGATCGTGTTTCCCGCTGCTCAACCCGGCGAGGATGGTGTCGAAGCCGGCGTTGACGTCGACGGCCTTGAGGCCCATCTTGGCGGCCAGCGCCTTCGACAGGTCGGCGTCGAAGCCGATGATCGTCTTGTTGTCCTCGGCGAAGTACTCGAACGGGGCGTAGGACGCATCCATGGCCACGGTGAGCGTGCCCTTCTGCCGAACGCTCTCCGGCACCAGGGCGGCGGCCTTGCCCGCCTTCGGCTGACTCGCCGGCTGCGCGGTGGACCCGGCCGCCTCCCCTCCTCCGGGATCGGTGCCGCTGGGTCCGGCTCCGGCCGTGCTGGCGTGCGTGCAGGCGGCCAGCCCGATCGCGG
>CAYRLV010000387.1:0-3906 GCA_964425155.1 uncultured Ornithinicoccus sp.
TCATCACCCACCAGGTGAGGGTGTTGCCGTCGCCGCCCCCGGTCGAGTCCCCGGAAGGCGTTCCGTCGTCGCCGCAGCCGGCGAGCAGCATCCCGGCCGTCGCGAGTGCCGCGATGCCGGCGGTGAACCTGAGCCTCATGACTTTCTTCTCCTTGATCGGTGTGGTGCCGTGCTGGTGGACGTGGTCCGCGCGGTGCCGCGTGCGGATCGCAGGGGCGCGGTGCGCCGGCCGTGCACGGCCTCGTGGGTCGCGTGCATGAGGTCGGCCGAGCGGTCGTAGGTGAGCTGCATGACGCGGATGAACACCGCGTCGACGAGGTAGAGCTGGGAGATGCGGGAGCTCAGCGTGGTGGCCCGCACCTCCGACTCCGGGCCGACGACCGACAGCAGCAGGTGGTCGCAGGCCTGCGCCAGAGGCGAGTCGGCGTCGGCGGTCACCGCCACGGTGGTGGCGCCCTGCCGGGCCGCGCTCGCGAGCGGTTCGACGACGTCGGCGGTCCGGCCTGAGGAGGAGATACCCATGGCGAGGTCCTCCGGTCCGGTGAGTACCGCGGTGGTGAGCGCCTCGTGAGCCTCGACGTGCGGCAGCGCGAAGATGCCGATGCGGGCGAGCTTGTTGGCCAGGTCGGCCGCCACGAGGCCGGAGAAGACGATGCCGAAGACGTGCACCCGCCGGGCGGCGACGATCCGGTGGGCGACCTCGTCGACCGCCGCCGGGTTGGCGGTCAACGCGGTGGCGTGCAAGGTGTCCTGCTCGTCACGGGCGAGCTTGGTCATCATCTCGCCGGGCGGGTCGGCTGCCGTGATGTCACCGAGGACGCGCTCGCCCCCACGACGGGCCACCGCCGTCATCGCGGTGAGAGCCATGCGCAACTCGCGGTAGCCGCGGTAGCCGAGGCGTCGGGCGGTGCGCACGACGGTGGCGGGCGAGCTCTGGGTGGCCTCGGCCAGCTCGCGCGCCTCGAGGCCGCCGACGGCGCCCGGGGAGTCCGCGATGAACTGGAGGATCCGCCGCATCGGGGGCGAGACCGCTGGCGTGAGGGAGCGCACCTGGGCCTGCAGCGCGAGCAGATCGTGCCGCACCCCGGGCTTGAAATCGAGATTCTGGGCGACTCCCACGGCTGAAACATAGTTTCCGCAGCCGGGGGCGTCAACGGGTCATCCCGGTCGTGTCGCGATCGTGACTTTCCACCGTCAGAGGGGCGGGACCGCGACGAGAGGACTCAGCGGGCGCGGGCCCCCCAGGCCTGGGTGTGTGCAGCCGCGGCGATCAGCTCGGCCAGCTCCTGGTGCCCCTCCGAGACGAGGCCGACCGTGATCCGCACGTGCCCGCGCTCGTCCGGCAGGACCTTGAACGGCGCTCCCGGGCTCACCCCGACGCCCTGGCTGGCCAACCGGACCAGCGCGGCGGGCTCGTCGTGCACCGGGACCCAGACGTTGATGCCTTCGCTGCCACCCACGGTGACGCCGCGTTCGGCCAGCGCCGTCACCATGACCTCACGGCGTCGGGCGTACTCGTCGCGGGCCGCCGTCACCTCGGCCACCGACTGCGCGTCGGTGAGCAGGCTCAGCAGGATGCGTTGCAGCAGCCGGCTGCTCCAGCCCTGGCCGTGCTGGCGCCGGGTGGCGACGGCCGCCATGACGGCCGGGGGGCCGCTCATCGCGGCCAGCCGCAGGTCGGGGCCGTGAGACTTGGAGAAGCTGCGCACGTGCACCGTCTGGCCGGGGAGGAAACGGCCCAGGCTGAGCGGCGCGCTCGTCGAGGTCGCGTCGGCCGAATCGTCCTCGAGCACCAGGGCATCGGTGTCGGCGAGCAGCCCGGCCAGGGTCTCCGCCCGCTCGGGCGTCATCGTCACCCCGGTGGGGTTCTGCGCCCGAGGCTGGAGCAGCACCGCGCGCGGCGAGGTGGCCAGCGCCTCGGCGAACGCCTGCGGCTCGAGCCCGGACTCGTCCAGCGGGACGCCGACGACGTCGGCTCCCACCGACTCCAGCAAGTCGAGCAGGGGTGGGAAGCAAGGGTGTTCGACGACGACGCGGTCGCCGAGACCGAGCCACGAACGCGTGACCAGGTCGAGCGCATCCATGGCGCCGTCGACGATGGTCAGGGAGGTCGCCGCATACGGCCAGGACTCGAGCAGGACGCGGGCGAGCTCGGGCAGCACCGGCTCGTCGAGGTAGCTGCCAGGGGTCCCGGCCGTGGTGACCTCGGCGAGGGCTCGGCCGAGCCCGGGCAGCAGGGCGGCGTCGGGAACCCCGGTGGACAGGTCGAGCGAGAGCGGCGCGGGGTGCTCCAGGGCCCGGCGGTAGCGCGCGGTCCCCGGCCGGGCGCTGTCCGCGACGGTGGTGCCCCGGCGACCCTCGGTGCGGATGGTGCCGGCCCGGGCGAGCAGGGCCCACCCGGCGCTGACCGTCGTGGGGGACATGGCGAGCTGGCGCGCCACCTCCCGGATGGGGGGCAGCTTCGCGCCGGGCGCCAGTTCACCGTCGTGGATCGCGCGGCTGACGGCGGTCGCGAGGTCGCGCGCCGTGGGGCGCTCGAGCCGCTGCTCGATCGTCGACAGGACTTCCAGCACTTCCATGGTTTGTAACATAGCAATGTTGGTATTGTATGGCGACTATGTGTGGCCTACCGTGGAGGCATGACACAGGCACCCTCGCGGATCTCCCACTGGATCGACGGCCAGGTCACCCCGGGCAGCTCCGGTCGCACCTCCCCCGTCTACAACCCCGCCACCGGCGTGCAGACCGGTGAGGTGGAACTCGCCAGCGCGAAGGAGGTGTCGGACGCCGTCGCCAAGGCCAAGGCAGCAGCCAAGGAGTGGCGGCATGCGTCGCTGTCCAAGCGCGCGAGCGTGCTCTTCGCCTTCCGCGAGCTGCTCCACAACGCCACCGACGAGCTGTCCGCCATCGTGACCTCGGAGCACGGCAAGATCCTCGCCGACGCCGCGGGCGAGGTGGCGCGCGGCCTGGAGAACGTCGAATACGCCAGCGGCGTACCGGAACTCATCAAGGGCGGCTTCTCCGAGCAGGCGTCCACCGGGGTCGACGTCTACAGCATCCGTCAGCCACTCGGGGTCGTCGCCGGCATCACGCCGTTCAACTTCCCGGTGATGGTGCCGCTGTGGATGTGCGCCAACGCGATCGCCTGTGGCAACGCCTTCATCCTCAAGCCGAGCGAGAAGGACCCGTCGGCCTCGCTGAAGCTCGCCGAGCTGTGGCAGAAGGCCGGCCTGCCGGACGGCGTCTTCACCGTCCTGCAGGGTGACAAGGAGGCCGTCGACGCGCTGCTGACCCACGAGGACGTCGCCGCGGTCAGCTTCGTCGGGTCCACCCCGATTGCCCGCTACATCTACGAGACCGGCACCGCCCAGGGCAAGCGGGTGCAGGCGCTCGGCGGCGCGAAGAACCACGCCCTCGTGCTGCCGGACGCGGACGTCGACATGGCGGCCGACGCCGTGGTGTCCGCCGCCTACGGCGCCGCGGGAGAGCGTTGTATGGCGTTGTCCGTCACCGTCGCGGTGGGTGACGTCGCCGACCGGCTGGTCGACGCGATCGCCGCCCGGCTGCCGAAGCTCAACGTCGGCGACGGGACCAAGCCCGACACCGACATGGGCCCGCTGATCACGGCCGAGCACCGGGAGAAGGTCGCGAGCTACGTCGGCGCGGGCGCCGAGGCCGGGGCCAAGGTCGTGGTCGACGGTCGCGAGGCGGACGTGCCGAAGGACGGCTTCTTCCTGGGCACCACGCTGCTCGACGACGTCAAGCCGGAGATGACCGTCTACACCGACGAGATCTTCGGCCCGGTCCTGTCCGTCGTCCGGGTGGACACCTACGAGGAGGGCCTCGAGCTCATCAACGCCAACCCGTTCGCCAACGGGACCGCGATCTTCACCCGCGACGGCGGCG
>CAYRLV010000388.1:0-3902 GCA_964425155.1 uncultured Ornithinicoccus sp.
GAGCCTTCCAACTGTTCAATCTCAAGGACGTCGTCGCCTGGACGATCTGCTTCCTGGCATTCGTCCTCTTCCTCGAATACGGCGTCATACGCGCCGCGGAGCGGCGACTTTTCCGGTGGCGAGACAAACCCACCGGCCGCGTCCGATCGGTCACGGACCCCACGGAGGCAAAGGATCCCGACCATGTCTAGTCCTACCGTAGTGCTCGAGAAGGTCTGCAAGTCCTTCTCGCTGAAGTCCGGCAGCAGCATCGAGGTCCTCGACAACTTCGAGCTGAGGGCGGACCAGGGTTCCTTCGTCGCGGTGCTGGGACCTTCCGGATCTGGCAAGTCCACCCTGCTCGGAGTGTTGTCCGGCGTGCTGTCCAGCGACGCGGGAGTGGTGCAGGTGCCGCCGGCGCACGAGATCGGTTACGTCTTCCAGACCGCCCGTCTGCTGCCCTGGCGCACCGTCTCCGAGAACCTGGAGATCACCCGCGCGGCCCGGGAGCGGGTGCGGGGTCGGCCGTACGACCAGTCGGCGGAGCACTATCTCGAGGCGGCAGGTCTGGCGCAGTACGCCGACTTCTACCCCTCGGCGATCTCTGGCGGCATGCAGCAGCGCACGGCGATCGCGCGGGCTCTGTCGACCGAGCCCACCATGCTGCTGATGGACGAGCCGTTCTCCGCCCTCGATGAGATGACCGCCCGCGTGCAGCGAGCGTTCCTGCAGCGGACTTGGCAGGAATACGGCTCCACGGTCATCTTCGTGACGCACAACGTGCTGGAAGCCATCACCCTGGCCAGTTCGATCGTCGTCGTTTCTCCACGCCCGGCACGGGTGCTCGACCACCTCGAGGTGGACATCCCGCGCCCCCGCTCGTTGTCCGATCCTCGATTCGGCATCTTGCAGGACAAGATCCTCGATCTGCTGGGCGTCGCGGTGGGAGACCAGATGCTCTGACCGCCCCAATCCCACTACCCCCTCAGGACGGATAGGAATCGACATGCAGGACAAGGACATCCGATCACTGGTCGACGTCGCCGGCGGGACCGCGAGCCGGGCCATCTTCGTCGATCGAGACCTCTACCAGCTCGAGCAGGAGCGCGTCTTCGGTCGCAGCTGGCTCTTCCTGGGACACGAGAGCCAGATCCCCAACCCGGATGACTACTACGTCACCCGGATGGGCGAGGAACAGGTGATCCTGACCCGCGACAAGCAGGGCAAGATCCACGGGTTGCTCAACACGTGCACCCACCGCGGCATGAAGCTGTGCCGCTACGACGAGGGCAACACCGGCCTGTTCACCTGCCCCTACCACGCGTGGAGCTTCTCGACCGACGGCAACCTCGTGAGCACACCGGGCGAGCTGTTCGGCGTGCCCGGCTATCGGGCTCGCTACCACGAGGAGCTGGACAAGTCGAAGTGGGGACTGGTCCAGGTGCCCCGCATCGTCAACCACCGTGGCACCATCTGGGGCAACTGGGATCCGAATGCGCCCGACTTCAGCGACTACCTTGGCGGCATGGGGATGTGGCTCGACTTCGCGCTCGACCACAGGGACGGCCGCGAGGAGGGCGCCGTCATCCTGGCCGGTGTGCAGAAGTGGCGCGTGCAGTGCAACTGGAAGTTCGCGCCGACGAACTTCATCGGTGACGTCGCGCATGTGGTCAGCCATCGATCGGTCGACATGGTGGGGATCGGCCCCAGCGGCAAGGGTCGACGGGACTCCAAGACAGACGGGGCATCGGTCTTCGGCTGGCCGGACCTCGGCCACGGCGGCACCGGCTGGGACGCGGCCCCCGAGGAGGACTACGAGCAGCCGCCCAGCTTCGGCAAGTTTCCCGCCGTATCGGAGTACTTCGAGGAGGTCCGGGCCAAGCGTCGGGAAAGCCGCAAGGGCGAGTTGCACTTCCAGGGCAAAGGCACCATCTTCCCGAACATGTCCTTCCACGAGGAGCAGCCGCGCACCATCATCATGGCGCACCCGAACGGGCCCACCGAGACGGAGTTCTGGCGCTACTACCTGGTGGACCACGACGCGCCGGACGAGGTCAAAGACGTGCTGCGCCGCTACTTCATGAGCTACTCGGGACCCGCTGGGCTGACCGAGCAGGACGACCTGGAGAACTGGTCGGCGGCCACCGAGGCCAGCAGCGGCTGGGCGGCCCGTCAGCACAACTACAACTACCAGATGGGCCTCGGGCACTCCGAACCCTACGAACCCGTGCCCGGCTGTGTCTGGGCCCGGCAGCTCTACTCCGAGCAGAACCAGTTGATCTGGCTCAAGCGCTGGGCGGAGTTCATGGAAGGTCGTTCGTGGGACGAGCTGATGCGCCGGGTGGAAGTCCCGGGCGACGTGCCCTTCCCGATGGCCTCGGACGAGGAGGTGTCGGCGTGACCGCGTCAACCGGTGCGGCCGTCGGGATCGCGCTGACCCCGGCGCTGGCGCTGCGGCTCGAGCTCGAGGAGTTCTACGCCCGTGAGGCCGACCTGCTGGACAACCGTGACTACGAGGACTGGCTCGGCCTGCTGACCGAGGACGTGACCTATCGCATCCCGATCACTCAGAACGTCCACTCCAGTGAGACCGAGCGGGAGTACTTCGTCGACGACCTCGACATCTCCTGGATGGACGAGGGCAAGGAAACACTGACGCACCGGGTCGAGCAGTTCCGCACGGGCATCCACTGGGCCGAGGAGCCGGTCTCCAGGACGAGCCACCTCTACACCAACCTGCGGGTGCTCGAGTCGGACGACCCGGCCGACCCCCAGCGGATCGTGGTCCGCCTTCGATTCCTGGTCTATCGCAACCGACTCCGCGGGACTGAGGACTTCCTCGTCGGAAAGCGAGTGGACCGGCTCGTGCGGCACGAGGGCAGCTGGCGGATCTCGAGCCGGGTGGTGCACCTTGACCAGTCCGTACTCCTCGCCAACAACCTCACCACGTTGTTGTGAAGGGAACCGCCATGGATGCGATCAACCTCCGCGACTTTGAACCGGGTGACACCGTGCGCCTGGTCGATGGTCGTGAGGTCGAGGTGTTGGAGAATCCCGGCGATGGTGCCTGGCTGATCTGTCGTGAGTTTGCCCCAGGCGCGCCGGCAGACGCCGTCTTCCTCGCCGAGATCGCCGGCGAGTCCGACTGACCGAAGTTTAGCCTCGATCCACCGATGGGAGTGGTGACTTGAGGCTTGGCACCCGAGGGAAGGTCTGACAACCTCCGGCCGACTCGGCTGACGGCGGGTCAGGTCTGAACCGGAGCAGAGCCACTGGCTCGACGGTGCACGACGGAGTACACATGACAACGAGAGTCGCCGCGAATCTCGGAGAAGCTCTGAAGCGCGTTTGCGCAGGTCCCACGGCAGATTGACAAGCTCAGCGCAGGTCGGAATGGCCCCAGAGTTGCCCTCTCAAGGCGGTCTGCTCTGAACGAGTCGTGAACTAGCGCGCTGCGCCCTGCAGCCCGAACTCGGCTTCGGGGGTGGAGCCGGGGACGCGCATTTCGAAGGTGTCGGTCACGACGGTGTAGTCGAAGTAGCCCATCCGCGCGATGGGGCGGATCTGCGGGATGTCGAGTTTGCCGTCGTCGGTGATGACGTTGTCGTTGATGTGGATGCGTTCGACTTGGGCGAAGACGACGTCGATGGTCCCGACGTTGCTGTTGCCGGTGAGGCGGTGAGTTGACAGGTAACGGCACTCGAAGTGGCAGGGGCTTTCGGCGACCATGGGCACTTTGGCGAGGTCGGCGTAGGCGCGGCTGACGCCGGCGTGGTCGAATTCGCTCTCGGATGCGGGGAGTTCCATGGCGCTGATGTTGACTGCTTCACGCAGGCCCCAGGTGGCCATGTTCCAGGCGAACCACCCAGTTTGTTCGGCGTTGAGGACGGTGTCCTTGCGGCGTCCGTCGGGGTACTGGTTGG
>CAYRLV010000389.1:0-3891 GCA_964425155.1 uncultured Ornithinicoccus sp.
ACGCCGAGCGGGCCGTAGTCCCAGGCGGACCGGGTGCCGCCGTAGATCTCCCCGCAGGGGAACACGAAGCCCCGGCGCTTGCAGAGGTTGACCACGGTGTCGACGGTGGAGGGAGCTGCCATGGCCCAAGGCTAACGGTCCCGACGGGGTGCTCCCGACCCGTCTCACGTACCCTCGTCACGTGTCGAGCAGCATCCGGACCACGATCGAACGCGCCAGCCTCCCGGCCCTCACCCGGCTGTCCCGGCTCCCGCGCGTCGTGCCCTTCCTGTCGATGCTCATCCTGCTGGTCGTCGGCGCCCTCGTCGGTGGGATCGTGGGCTTCGTCCTCATGGGGATCGCCGCCTTGATGGTGGCCTGGTTGCTCTACCTGTCCTGGCCCCGGCTGACCTCCAGCGAGCGGATGATGCGCGGCGCCGTGGTGCTGCTCGCCTGCGCCCTGGCGGTCGTCCAGCTGTTCCCCAAGACGTGAGCCGGTGCGGGACCGGCGGCGGTGACCACTCCGCATACGAGTTGAAGTTGACAATCATTCTCAACTAGGCGCAGGATGCGTCGTATGCCGCGACGCACCTCCCGCCTGTCCGCCGCCCTCGTGGCGGCGACCCTGGTCGTCGTCGGCCTCACCTCGTGCGGCGACCGCTCCTCCGCCGCGCAGGACGGCCGGCTCGACGTGGTCGCGGCGTTCTACCCGCTGGAGTTCGCGGCCCGCCAGATCGGCGGCGACCACGTGGCGGTCACCGGGCTGACCAAGCCGGGCGCCGAACCGCACGAGCTCGAGCTCAGCCCGCGGGACGTGGCCCGGGTGAGCGACGCGGACGTCGTGGTCTACGAGCACGGGCTGCAGCCGGCCGTCGACGAGGCCGTCGAGGGAGAGGCACCGGACAGCGCGCTCGACGTCGCCCCCGCGGCGCACCTCGATCTCGCGCTCCAGCCGTCGGTGGTCGAGGTCGAGGGGGACGAGCACGACCTCGCGCACCAGGAGGCGGCCCGCGAGGGGCACGACGAGCACGAGCACGAGGCGGGCGCGACCGACCCGCACTTCTGGCTGGACCCGGTGCGCTACCGCGCGGTGGCCCGGGCCATCGCCGACCGGTTCATCGAGGCCGACCCGGCGCACCGGCACGACTACCAGAAGCGGGCCCGGGCCTTCGAGCGCAAGCTGACCGGGCTGGACCGTGCGTTCCGGGACGGGCTGCGGCACTGCACGCGCGACGAGCTGGTGACCAGCCACAGCGCGTTCGGCTACCTCGCCCAGCGCTACCACCTGCAGCAGGTCGGCATCACCGGCCTGTCCCCCGACGCCGAGCCGGACCCGGCCCAGCTCGCCGCCGTCGCCCGCTACGTCCGCGCGCACGACGTCACGACGATCTACTCGGAGACCCTGGTCAGCCCGAAGTCCGCCGAGACGGTCGCGCGGGAGACCGGCGCCACCGTCAAGGTGCTCGACCCGATCGAGGGGATCACCGACGACTCCGCCGGGACGAACTACTTCGCGGTCATGCGGGCCAACCTCCGAACGCTGCGATCAGGACAAGGATGTTCACCATGAGCCAGGCGCGCAGCCACCGGGACGACGTCGGTCCGATCCTGTCCCTGCACGAGGCGTCGTTCGGCTACGCCGACAACGTCGTCGTCTCCGACGTCGACCTCCAGGTCCGGCCCGGCGAGGTGGTGGCCCTGCTCGGTCCCAACGGCTCGGGCAAGTCCACCCTGGTCAAGGGGCTGCTCGGCCTGGGCGCCCACCTCGGCGGCGAGGTCGACCTGTTCGGCACGCCGCTGCGGTCGTTCAAGGAGTTCACCCGCCTCGGCTACGTGCCGCAACGGCACACCCTGTCCGCCTCGGTCCGGGCCACCGTGGAGGAGGTGGTCGCCATCGGCCGGCTCCCCCACCTGCGCTGGTGGGCGCGCCCGACCCGGCGCGACCGCCAGCTGATCGACCGGGCGCTCGAGCTCGTCGGCCTCGAGGACCGGGCCCGCGAGGACGTGTCCACGCTCTCCGGCGGTCAGCAGCGCCGGGTCCTGATCGCCCGCGCCCTCGCCGCCGAGCCGGACGTGCTGGTGATGGACGAGCCCACAGCGGGTGTCGACGCCGCGAGCCAGGAGGTGCTCGCGGACGTCCTCGCCCGGCTGGCGGCGGGCGGCACGACCATGCTGATCGTCACGCACGAGCTCGAGGCGCTGCGCGGCATCGTCAGCCGGATCGTCCTCGTCGGGGACGGGAAGGTGCGGTTCGACGGCACACCAAGGGAATTCGCCGTCCTGCAACGACACCGGCAGCAGCTCCTGCTCGGGGCGGAGCACCACCACCACGAGGACGACCTGGTCCCCGAGGAGACCCCGGGCGTGCTGCCGGCTCCGGTCGGCCCCCTCGAGCAGCGACCGGAGGGCGACCGATGAACACGCTCACGACGCTCGGTGGCCTCCCCGAGCTGCTCGACTACGACTTCATGCGGCGGGCGCTGCTGGCCGCGCTCCTGGTCGGTATCGCCGCGCCGATGGTCGGGGTCTTCCTCGTCCAGCGCCGGCTGTCGCTGATCGGCGACGGCATGGGGCACGTCGCGCTCGCCGGTGTCGCGGTCGGCGTGTTCACCGAGACCGAGCCGGTCTTCACCGCCCTGGTCGCCGCGGTCCTCGCCGCCGTCCTGATCGAGCTGGTCCGCGCCCGCGGCCGCACCAGCGGCGACGTCGCGCTGGCCGTGATGTTCTACGGCGGCATCGCCGCCGGCGTGGTGATCATCAGCAAGTCGACCAGCAGCAGCCCGGCCAACCTCACCGCATACCTCTTCGGTGCGATCACGACCACGAGTTCCCGTGACCTGTGGGTGTTCCTGGCGCTGGCGGTCGTGGTGGTCGCCACCTGCTGGGTGCTGCGGCCGCGGTTCTTCGCGGTGGCCAACGACGAGGAGTACGCCCGCGCCACCGGGATGCCGGTCACGGCACTCAACCTGGCCCTCGCGGTGCTCACCGCCGTCACGGTCGTGGTGTCGATGCGGATCGTCGGGCTGCTGCTGATCAGCGCGCTGATGATCGTGCCCAACGCCGTCGCCCAGCAGCTCGCCGGCAGCTTCCGCACCACGATCCGGTATGCGGTGCTGGTCGGGGTGGTCTCCAGCCTCGGCGGGGTGACCGGGTCGTTCTACGCCGAGACCCCCTCCGGCGGCACCATCGTGCTGGTCGCGATCGGGATCTTCCTGGTGGTCTCGATCGGCACGAGCGTGCGGCGCCGGGTGCTGGCCGGCCGGCACCATCGGGCCGAGCACCATCCGCACGAGCACGGGCTCGGCTGTGGCCACCCGGCCGTGGCGCACGGGGACCACGTCGACTACCTGCACGACGGCCACCGGCACGCGCCCCATGCGGGGCACTACGACGAGCACGACCCCCAGGGCGTGGCGGTCGCGCAGGAGACCGACGCCGGGGTTCGGGCCGGCGCCGAGCACGACACGAGGAGGAGCGACTGACCATGGTGGAGACGAGGCGCCGACCGACCCGGCAGCGCGCCGCCGTCGAGGCGCTGCTGGAGCAGACCGACGACTTCAGCTCGGCGCAGGAGCTGCACGCCCGGCTGCGGGACGCGGGCGAGACCGTGGGCCTGGCCACCGTCTACCGCACCCTGCAGGCGATGGCCACCGACGGCGACGTCGACGTGTTGCGCACCGACGACGGGGAGGCGGTCTACCGGCAGTGCAGCACCGGCCACCACCACCATCTGGTCTGCCGGACCTGCGGGGCCACGGTCGAGGTCGAGGGCCCGGCGGTGGAGCGGTGGAGCGAACGGGTCGCCGCGGAGCACGGCTTCACCGACGTGCACCACACGCTGGAGATCTTCGGCGTGTGCCCCGAGTGCGCCGGCGACCGTTCCGACTGACCGGCGCCGGCCCCGCATACGTG
>CAYRLV010000390.1:0-3872 GCA_964425155.1 uncultured Ornithinicoccus sp.
GGACCAGGACGACGACGAGAACGAAGGGCTGCCACCACGACAGGTGGGTGAGGGCGGGACTGCTGCACGGATAGGTGACATCTGATGTGTGGCGCTGTGAGGCGTCGCTGGAAGGATGTGCACCGTGCCCAAGCCCTATCCCAAGGAGTTCCGTGACGACGTCGTCAACGTCGCCCGCAACCGCGAGCCGGGGCAGACGATCAAGCAGATCGCTGCTGACTTCGGTATCGCCGAGTCCTGTCTGCGCAACTGGATGCACCAGGCCGATGTCGAAGACGGGAACAAGAGCGGAACGACCAGCGTGCAGAACGCCGAGAACCGTGAGTTGAAGAAGCGGGTCCGGTTGCTGGAGCAGGAGAACGAGGTCTTGCGCCGGGCCGCTGCGTATCTGTCCCAGGCGAACCTGCCGGGAAAATGATGTACCCGCTCGTCCGCGAGCTGGCCGCTGCCGACGCACCCGTGCGGGTGCCGGTGGCGGTGACGTGCCGGGTGCTGAAGATCGCCAGACAGCCCTACTACCGGTGGCTCGCATCTCCGGTCACCGACGCTGAGCTCATCGAGGCCTACCGCGCCAACGCGCTCTTCGACGCCCACAAGGACGACCCAGAGTTCGGCTACCGGTTCCTCATCGACGAGGCCAAGGAGGCCGGCGAGCCGATGGCGGCGAGGACCGCGTGGCAGATCTGCTCGGCCAACGGCTGGTGGTCCGCGTTCGGGAAGCCCAAGCGCGGCAAGAACGGCAAGCCCGGACCGCCGGTCCACGACGACCTGTGCGCCGTGGTCGACAAGCACGGCGTGACCCGCCACGTGTTCGCCGCCGATGCAGCCAACGAGCTGTGGCTGACCGACATCACCGAGCACCGCACCGGTGAGGGCAAGCTCTACCTGTGCGCGATCAAGGACGCCTTCTCCAACCGGATCGTGGGCTACTCGATCGACTCGCGGATGAAATCCCGTCTCGCGGTCGCTGCGTTGAACAACGCCGTTGCCAGACGCGGTGATGCCGCAGGCTGCGTGGTCCATTCGGATCGCGGCAGCCAATTCCGCTCCAGGAAGTTTGTGAAGACTCTCAACCGCCAGGGCCTGGTCGGATCCATGGGCCGCGTGGGTGCGGCCGGAGACAACGCGGCCATGGAGAGCTTCTTCTCGCTGCTACAGAAGAATGTCCTGGACCGCCGCTCCTGGTCGACCCGTGAGGAACTGCGGATCGCCATCGTGCGCTGGATCGAGCGGACCTATCACCGACGCCGTCGGCAGGACGCTCTGGGACGGTTGACCCCCATCGAGTACGAGACCATCATCACCACACCGGCTGCTCAGGCAGCCTGACCCAACCTGTCACCCGGTCGTGCAGCAGTCCCGACCGCACTCATGGCACAGCAGACCATCGGCATCCTCATCGAGCACGCCACCTCCGGACCTCTCCGCAAGGCGGTGTCGTGTGACGTTCTAGAGTCGAGAACGTGGCCGAACATAACGGCGATATGCCGCACGATGCGAGTGGCGACTCGGCCGACCGCGACGGCGATGAAGCGGTCGACGCGTCATGGTGGGCAGAGGTTACGGACAGCGCCGACGCCGAGGACTTCGAGCCGGCGGAGTTGCTCCACGAGACGCTGCGAACGTTGGCGGCGGGCGCGGGCGAAGAGTTCGGCATCGAGTCTCTGCGCGCCCGCACACTGACGGCGATGGCTCGCGCGACCTCCGCGATGCTAAACCCGGACTCGAGGGACGAGCCGTTCGCCCCGGCGATGCAGTGGTCCGAACGGAGAACCGAGATTCCCAGCGAGCTCGACGACGTCGAGCTCGGGTTGCTCGCCGATGCGCTTCCACTCCTGGAACACGGCGTTCTCAAAGCCCGGCTCGCAGACGTGGTGTGGACCTATCGGCTCCCGCGCGACCCGGCCACAGCAGCTGCGGCCACCGACGCTTACCTCACGATCCCACTCACGTGGGACGCATGGGTCCGCACCGGCCACGACAGCTACCGCCGAGTCGTGCAACTAGCGCGCCGCCAAGGTAGGCCGGGGAACGTCGTGCTCGACGTCCTCGCCGCCCGCCTTCTCTCATTCATCTCGACGGGTGACGGGCACGGATACTTCCTAGCCCAGGTTTCCCAGGTCCGTAGAACCACCGGGAAAGTCACCCAGGCTCAGTCCCTTGACCTTGGCAAAAGACTGTCCGAGCTCGCATCTGAAAGCCCCACCGGCAGCCGGCCCGAACGTGCCCTCCTGCGTGAAGCCACTGCTTGGTACCACCGCTCCAGCGAGGGCGACGAAGCCCTTGCCTGCCAGGTCCGGATCGCCGATTCCTACGCTGCAGAGGGAGAGCAACAAAGGCGTGGCGACGGAGGAGCCTTGTCCGCGAGTGGACCTTTAGAAAAGTCCGTCGAAGTCCTCAGGGAAGTTCCGCGCAGGTACCGAAACGCTCACGGCCTCGAGGAGGTGCTTGCCGCCAGGCAAGCCCGGCTGCGTGAACTGCGCCAGCACTCGCTCGAAGAGATGACGCCTATCCGCGGCCGAGCACCGGACGAGATCTACGACTGGGTGGACAGAGCCCGACGACATGTCTGGCCGGGAGCGGTTCGCGGCCCTGGTCGCGCTGACGGAAGTCTCGTCGATGATCGACTTGGACGAGCAAACGGAACTGGTGCGCGAGTACCTCACTGACAACCTGATGCGTCTGTTGTCTCGTACGACGTTGAGCTCGGACGCGCGCAAAATCGGGGCTAGCACAGGCGATACGGCAGTGGCGCCCACCGACGACGAAATCCTCGATGAACTGGTGCGCCGCAGCACTCACCGCATCGGACTGATTGTGCAGGCACTCATCATGCCCGCGACCGAAGCGCTCTCCGACGAGCACCGATTCGACCTCGCGTTCATCGAGTCCATCTGCCGCGAGTCTCCCACAGTGCCGATGCGACACGCCGGCCTTTGGGCTCGCGGTCTCTGGCACGGCCTCAACGGTGACTTCCCGTCCGCGGTGTCGATCCTCATCCCGCAGATCGAACAGATGGTGCGGCTGCATCTGAAGAGCGAGGGCGTCCACACGCTCTACATCGGAGACGGGGAGTCGAGACCGAAAAGGCGCTCGGCGCGCTCCTAGACACGGGGCAAGCCTCCGCCTATCTCGGGCCGAACCTGAGGTTCGAGCTACGGGCCCTCCTGCTCGAACAAATTGGACCCAACCTACGCAACGAGCTGGCGCACGGCCTCGTCACAGATGGCGCCTTGTGGGGCGCCCCGAGCGTCTATTCCTGGTGGCTTTGCCTACGCATGGCACTCGCAGGTCGCCGAGCGGGCCGAGTGCTCGACCAACACGGTCAGCAAGTGGCATTCGAGGTTCGTCCAGCACCGGTTGGACGGTCTGGTCGACGACCCGAGGCCGGGGCGGCCAGCGACGATCACGGCGGACCAGGTCGAGGACGTGGTCGTGACCACGCTGGAGTCCACGTCGAAGAACGCGACGCACTGGTCCCGGGCGAAGATGGCCCGCCGCACCGGGTTGTCCTCGACCACGATCGGGCGGATCTGGAAGGCGTTCGGCCTCAAGCCGCACCTGGAGGACGGGTTCAAGTCGTCAAGCCGTTGTGACGCATCCTTCGGCTGCTCGATTCTTGGGTGATCTCGGTGGCTTGAGGTCGTTCTCATGGTGCGTTCGTCAGCGGCGCGGATGCTCGGCTCGGCGCCTTCTGTTGCGGTGCAACTGGCAGCTGTCGCGGGCGCGCCCGGCCCTGACCGTTGGGCCTACGCCCTTGAGGCACTGACTTGCGTCTGCATCCGTCACGGCGGATGGTGCCCCCTGGGTCCGGTACTCCGATCAGAACCGACCGGAGGTGGGCCATGCGGCACCCGACAGACTCGACTGCG
>CAYRLV010000391.1:0-3864 GCA_964425155.1 uncultured Ornithinicoccus sp.
GGAGCTGTCATGTCTCGTCCCTCGCGTCGCACCGTCCGGATCGCCACCTGGTCGGCCGTCCCCGTCGCACTGCTGGCCAGCGCGGCCGTGGTCGCCACCTCCTCCTACGCCGCGTTCAGCGCCACCACGGACAACCCCACGAACAACTGGTCCGCCGGCACGGTGTCGCTCAGCGATGACGACGGCGGCACCGCGATGTTCACCGCGCAGAAGCTCAAGCCGGGTGCGACCGGCACGAAGTGCATCACCGTGACCTCGGCCGGCACGCTGCCCGGCAAGGTCGTGCTCTACGGCACCGCGCCCTCGACCACCAAGGGGCTCGCCGACGCCATCACGCTCAAGGTCGAGCAGGGCACGGGCGGTAGCTTCGCGAGCTGCGCCGAGTTCACCGCGGCCAAGGAGATCTTCACCGGCTCGCTGGCCACGTTCGGTGCTGCCCACACCAACTACGCCACTGGGGTGGGCGACTGGGCGACCACGGGCAGCCCGGCCGAGTCCAAGACCTACCGGATCACCTACACGCTCGGCGCGGACACGCCGAACTCCGCCCAGGGCGGAACCGCGTCGGTGGGTCTCACGTGGGAGGCGCAGAACTCCTGAGCCGGTCGCTGACCGGCCCCTTCCGCCCGTCGCCTTCCTGACCAAGGAGAACGCACCGCCATGCTCCTTCTGCGCACCGATCGGCACGGTCGGCCCGGCCCGGTCACCCCCGAGGTGGCGGCCGCCGGCGCTGGCCGGCGCGCCTCTGGCGGCGCCGATGGCGCTGGCGAGGGCACGACGTGGTGGCGACTGGGCGTGGCGTCGGTCGCTCGGGTCCTGCTGCTGTCCTGGGCGTGCCTGCTGCTCTGGGCGGTGGTGCCCCTCCTGCTGGGGTGGACCTCCACCACGGTGATGAGCGGTTCGATGGAGCCGCGCATCCAGGTCGGCGACGTCGTCGCCTCCTCACCGACGACGGCCGAGAAGGCGAGGCCGGGGCAGGTGCTGCTGGTGGACGACCCCGACCACGAGGGGCGGCTGCGCCTGCACCGGCTGGTCCGGACCGATCCGGACGGCGGACTCGTCCTGCGGGGCGACGCCAACGCGGCCGCGGACTCGACCCCGGTGCGCCCCGAAGCCGTGCACGCGCTCGGCCGATTGCGCATCCCCGTGGTCGGCACTCCCGTCGTGTGGTTCCACGAGCAGCGGTGGGGTCGGCTCGTCCTGCTGACCCTCGGCGCGGTCGCGGCGGTGGCAGCCGCGCGGCTGGACCGTGGGGGCCGGGAGGGACCAGGCGGATCGGGACGGTCCGGGCGGGCCGGGACGGCGCTGCTCGCGGTCGGTGCGCTCGCCGTCGTCCCGGCGATGACCGACGCTGGCTTCGCCGGTCAGACGGGCAGCCTTGCGCAGCTTTCTGCGGCCGCCTACTTCCGGTGCGGTCCGGCGGTCATGGCAGGCAACCCCAGCTTGTTCTACCGGTTCGACGAGACGAGCGGCACCGTCGCCAAGGACTCCTCCGGAAACAACCGGAACGGCACCTACAAGGGAGGACTTCTCGGCTTGACCGGGATCACCCTCGGCCTGAAGCCGGCGGCCTGCTCCGATGGCAACACCGCGGCCGGCCTCACCGGAGCAAGTCTGCTCACCTCCAGTGGTTCGGTGTCGGGGCCAGACGTTCCCTACGCCAGCGTCAACACGTTCACCATCGAGATCTGGTTCCGCACTACGACACCTGGCGGCCGGTTGATCGGCTTCAGCGCGAAGTCGGGCCTGCTCGGCTGGCACAGCGACCGGCACCTCTACCTGAGCGACGGTGGCCGGGTGGTCTTCGGCGTGTATCCGGACGCAACGATGCGGACCATCATCAGCCCCGCCCGTTACGACGACGGCAAGTGGCACCTGGCCACCGCGTCCTTGTCCCCTTCCGGCGCCCTCCAGGGGATGCGGCTCTACGTCGACGGATCGCTCGTCGCGAGCAACAGCGCGGTCACCGCCGCGGAGGTCCCGAGTGATACTACGACCGGTCACTGGCAGATCGGCGCGGACCACCTGGACAACTGGACACCGGCCTCGTCACATGGCTGGTTCGCCGGCTCGGTGGACGACGCCGCGGTCTACCCGACCGCGCTCAGTCCCGCGATGGTCGAGAACCACTGGTCCGCACGCTGACCTCACTCGTTCAGGCGTCCGGGTAACCGTTCGGGTTCTGCGACTGCCAGCGCCACTGGTCGGCGCACATGTCGTCGACCGAGTGCTTCGCGACCCAGCCGAGCTCGGCCTGCGCCCGGGACGGATCGGCATACGACGTGGCGATGTCTCCGGCGCGGCGGCCGACCACCTCATAGGGCAGCTCGCGGCCCACCGCGCGTTCGAAGGCGTGCAACAGCTCCAGCACCGAGGTGCCCCGCCCGGTCCCGAGGTTCCAGGTGCTGATGGCGTCGTCGGTGCTGGTGAGTCGCGCGAGCGCCGCCACGTGCCCGGCCGCGAGGTCCTCCACGTGGATGTAGTCGCGCACGCCGGTGCCGTCCGGGGTGTCGTAGTCGTCGCCGAAGACCCGCAGCTTCTCCAGCCGCCCGACCGCGACCTGGGCGATGTAGGGCATCAGGTTGTTGGGGATGTCCGAGGGATCCTCGCCGATGGTGCCGGACGCGTGCGCGCCGACCGGGTTGAAGTAGCGCAGCAGCGCGATCCGCATCGCCGGGTTGGCGACCGCGACGTCGCGCAGCACCTGCTCCTGCATCACCTTGGTCCAGCCGTAGGGGTTGGTCGCCGAGGTCGGGCGGTCCTCCGTCGCGGCCTCCTGGTCGGTGCCGTAGACGGTGGCGGACGAGCTGAAGACCAGCTTGTCCACGCCGTGCCGCTGCATCGCCCGCACCAGCGAGAAGGTGGAGCCGAGGTTGTTCTCGTAGTACTCCAGCGGCTTCTCGACGCTCTCGCCGACCGCCTTGAATCCGGCGAAGTGGATCACCGCGTCGATCTGCTCGTGGGCGAACAGGTGCTCGGTCTTGTCCACGTCGCACAGGTCGAACGCCTGCACCGGCAGGTGCCGGCCGGTGAGTGCTTCGAGCCGATCGACCACGGTCGGCTTGGCGTTGGCGAAGTTGTCGACGATGAGCACGTCGTGCCCGGCGGCGATCAGCTGGACCACGGTGTGCGAGCCGATGTATCCGGCCCCTCCTGAGACGAGTACGCGCATAGGGTGACTGTATGTGGTGCGCCGGGGTCCGCTCGTGACCGCTCGGGTCGAGCGGCTGGTCGTCGCCGGTCGGGTCGGCGTCGACGGCGACACCTGTGCCCGCGCCACCAACGTCTGGTGCGTGGGTGACGAGCGGGAGTGCGCGGTCCTCGACCCGGCCGGCGACCTGCCGGCGCTGCTCGAGCTGACCGGCGGCAGTCCGGTCAAGGCGGTGCTGCTCACGCACGCCCACGACGCGCACATCGAGGCCGCGGTGGCGCTCGCGGACGCCACGGGCGGGCTGATCTTCCTGCACCAGGACGACCTTCCGCTCTGGGCGGCCCGTGACGCCGATCGGCGACCGGACGTCAACGTGGTCGACGGGATGTCGTTGGTGCTGGGCGGTGTTCGGCTCCGAGCCCTGCACACGCCGGGGCACACGCCGGGCGGGGTGTGCTGGTATGCGCCGGACCTGGGGGCGGTCTTCACCGGTGACACGCTGGGTTCGGGCGCGCCGGGTGGGGCCGACCACGCCGACTCCGACGCCGACACCCTGGCGTCCTCGATCCGCCGGAGCCTGTTCACGTTGCCCACGGACACCTTGGTGCACCCCGGGCACGGGGAGGACACCCGGATCGGCTCGATGCGGTGGGACATGAGCTTCTGGGGCTCCACCGCGCGGTGGCGACCCGAGCAGGGTCGGTGACGAGCCG
>CAYRLV010000392.1:0-3829 GCA_964425155.1 uncultured Ornithinicoccus sp.
AGAACGTGGTTTTCTGTCTGCCCGGATGGTTCGGGTCGTCGGAGGGTTGGGGTCACTGGCCCGAGCTGCTCGACACCGACCGGCGCAGTTACGTCTTCACCGACTACCGCGGTTACGGCGCTCGCCGTGACGAACCCGGCGAGCACACCATCGACGAGATCGCACAGGACACGCTTGCGCTGGCCGATGAGCTTGGCGCGCAACAGTTTTCGCTGATCGGCCACTCGATGGGCGGTAGCGCGGTGCAGCGGGTGCTGTCCCTCGCTCCCGATCGGGTCGAGCGCATGGTCGGGATCAGCCCCGTCCCCGCATCCGGCGTGCCCTTCGACGACGAGGGATGGGCGCTGTTCTCGGGCGCGGCCCAGCAGGACGAGAATCGGGCCGCGATCCTCGACCTCACGACAGGAAACCGCCTGACCCGGCGCTGGATCGACCAGATGGTGGCCCACTCGGTGGAGAACTCCACCCGGGAGGCCTTCGCCGACTATCTCGAGGCGTGGGCGAAGACCGACTTCTCCGCCGAGGTCAAGGACAACGGCATCGCCACGCTCGCGATCGTGGGCGAGCACGACCCGGCCCTCGGCGAGGACACCATCAACGCGACCTGGAAGCAGACTTACCGCAACGCCGTCGTGCAGGTCATGCCGAACGCGGGCCACTACGCGATGTTCGAGACGCCCGTCGCCCTCGCGACCAGCGTCGAAGCCTTCCTGGACGGGGCGTGACCGGCGGGGCCCCGGACGCAGCGACGACAGCGGCGACGAGGAAGGGGAGCGCCCTCGGCCGCGGAGGAGCGCGACCGGGCAGCATGAACCAGGCGATCGGCGCCGCATACGAGGCGCTTCCCGAGCGAGCGCGCGAGGTGACCCGTCGGGCGCACGACCCGCTCACCTACGTCACGGGCGTTCCCTACGCCGGGCTCGCCGAGCTGCGAGACACGTATGGCGTGGTGCCGGTCGCCGAGCCGGCCCTCACCGGGTGGCCGGAGGGCCCGGGCTACTGGCTGGTGCTCGGCCACCAGGCCGTGGAGGGGGTGCTGCGCGACCCGAAGACGTTCTCCTCGGCCCTGGGTGGCACCCAGATCCGTGACCCGGCGACGCCGGAGGACCTCGCCTACGTGCAGCGGATGATGCTGAACATGGATCCGCCGGAGCACTCCCGTCTCCGGCGGTTGCTGGCCAAGTCGTTCACCCCCCGCGCCGTCGCGCGGCTCGAGGAGCAGATCCAGGGCCACGTCGACGGCATCGTCGATCGGATGCTGGGCGAAGGGAACTCGGGGGAGTGCGACTTCGCCAAGGACGTGGCCGCCGACCTGCCTCTGCTGGCCCTCGCGGACATCCTCGGGGTGCCGGCGCAGGACCGGTGGCTGCTGTTCGACTGGTCCAACCGGGTGATCGGTTGGCAGGACCCCGACTACGCCACGAGCGGCTCGTTCGACGCGAGCCGCGGCACCGACCTCGCCCGGCGCGCACTCGACCAGCGGCCGCTACCGGACGAGGACGGAGCGATGCCCGATCCGCGGTCACGTGAGGGCATGCTCGACCTCTACGCCTACGCGCACCTGCTCGGGGAGGAGAAGCGTCGCGACCCGGGCGACGACGTCATGTCGATCCTCATGGCCCAGCGGGACTCCGAGGACGGCGTGGTCAGCGTGGAGGAGTTCGAGAACCTGTTCTGGCTGTTCGCCGTCGCCGGCAACGAGACCCTGCGCAACGGCATCCCGGGCGGGATGATCGCCCTGCTCGAGCACCCCGAGGTGCAGCGCGCGCTGCGCGACGACCCGGAGCGGATCCCGGCGGCCGTCGAGGAGATGCTGCGCTGGTGGACGCCGGTGATGACCTTCCGGCGGACCGCCTCCCGGGAGACGCGGATCGGTGACGTGACGATCTCGGCGGGGGACAAGGTCGTGGTGTCGTTCGCCGCAGCCAACCGCGACCCGAAGGTGTTCGAGGACCCCGACCGGTTCGACATCGACCGGGCCACGACCAAGCACCTCACCTTCGGCCACGGCCCACACTTCTGCCTCGGCTCCCACCTGGCCAGGGTGCAGATGCGCTGCCTGTTCGCCACGGTCCTGGCCCGCACCACCAGCCTCGAGCCGGCCGGTGAGCCGAGTTACCTGCGTTCGAACTTCCAGCGCGGGGTGAAGAGGCTGCCGATCGCCTGGACGGCCTGACGGACACGAACGAGGCCGCGTGCGACGCTCGGTCGCACGCGGCCTCGTGCCGCTCGGTCAGTTGCTGACGATGCGGAACGTGAACTCGCCCTCACCGTCGCCGGTGATCCGGGAGCTCACCCCCACGCTGCGGAACGCCTGCACGAACTCGCGCAGCTCCGCGTCGTCGATCTGACCCAGGTAGTGGTGCTCGATCTTGTCGACGTCCACGAACGCGACGTACTGCGCGTCCTTGGCGTGCGGCACCGCGAGCTTGAACGCGTCGCTGTCACCGAGGCCGCCGTCCTTGCCGATCCAGTCCAGACCCTTCTGGTTGATCGACACCAGGAACTTGTCGCCCTCCTCACGGTGGACCACCGGGAGCGTGGTGCCCTGGTCCTGGGCGACCTTCTCCAGCTTGCCCATGACGTCGGCCGCCTTGCCCGTGTCGGTGGTGACCCGGATCCCCGCGGTGACGTCCATCGGGCTCGACGTGTTCTCGATGTCCTGGTCCGGCGCGGCGATCACCAGGTTGCTGCCGACGAGAGTCTTGAGGTCGTCCGGCAGCACGATGCCGTAGCGCTGCTTGATCTGGTCGATGAACTGCTGGGGGTCCTGGCCGGACATGCCGCTGGAGGAGGCCAGCTTCATGAGGGCGTCCCAGGCGTTCCCCACGAGTTCGTCGCCGTTGGCGATCGACATGGCCACGGCCGTGTCGTCGGGCAGCTGGGTGATCGCGTTGTCGGTCGAGGCCTCGGGCTTCTTCATCGCCGTCTGGCCCCGGGTGATCCCGGCCAGTTCGAGGTAGTCGGAGTCGAAGCGCACGGCGACGGCGATACGACCGGCCTGGCCGAGCTGGTCGGAGTAGCGCGGCCCCATGGTCATCTTGACCTGCTCGGTGAGTGACCCCACGTCGATCCAGCCGGACATGATGCCCTGCTCGCCCAGGTCGCCCATGTCCTTCTTGAAGGTGTCGTTGTCGGCGAGCGTGCCATCCTCGATGGCCTTCTTGACCGCGTCCACCTGGTCGGCCGGCGTGAAGACGACGTAGTCGCCCTGGAAGAAGTAGGCCGGCTTGTCATCGCTGATCGGAGTGTCCGAACCGAGCGGCTGCGGGTGCTCGGGCGCGGCGGCCATGATCTTCTCGATGCCCTCGCGCGCCTTGTCCTCGTCCTTGACCTGGACGGCGACGGCCACCTGCGGGTCGTTGCCGTCTCCTTCGGGTGCCACGGTGACGCCCATGCGGTCGCCGAGCCAGGGCTTGATGTCCTGCTCGTAGTCGATCCCCTTCATCGAGGGGCTGTCCTTCTTGACCGCGTCCCAGAGCTTCTGCCGGACGTCACCCGTGGTGAAGTCACCCTCCGACTTGGGCATCTTGGACAGGAAACGCACCGCGGCGATCTTCTGGCCGACGGACGGGTCGATGTCCATCCGCCAGTAGGCGACCGCGTTGCCGGGCAGGGCCTCGGCGGGCTGCTGGCCGCCGCCACCCAGCTTGGCGTAGGCGAAGCCGGCACCGCCCGCGAGGACCAGCACCACGGCCAGGATCAAGGCGATGATCCGGCCCTTGTGCGACTTCGGAGGTTCGGGAGTGCCGCCACCCATCGCGGTCCCGTACGGCGTGTTCGGCGGGCCGTAGCCGCCGGGCTGGCCCTGGTAGGGGCCCGGCTGCTG